>DAOVYW010000003.1 GCA_030635415.1 Candidatus Firestoneibacteriota bacterium | reverse complement strand
GCAAATATGTCTTGATGATTTTTAGTGTTTGAATTAGCATTAATGCTGCCTTTTTGCACAACCGAAAACCGGGATTTAAAGGAGTCTTAATGAGCAAGAGCATTTTTAAGCGCAAGCGTTTTTGGCTGGGACTGGCAATAACCATCTTTTTTCTCTGGATGGTTTTCCGCAAGGTGGATATGCAGGTCTTGACCAACGCGTTGGTTCAGGCTAATTATATCTGGCTGGTTCCCGGGCTGATCGTATACCTTCTGGGCTACCTGGTCCGGGCGGTCCGCTGGAAATACCTGATGAAGTCCATTAAACCCTTGAGTTGGCAGAGACTCTATCCTCCCTTAATTCTGGGATTTATGGTTAACAATGTGCTGCCCGCCCGCGCCGGAGAATTTGTACGGGCCTATATAGTGGGCAAAAGGGAAGGGATTTCCAAAAGCTCGGTTTTCGCCACCGTGGTTATGCAGCGGGTCTATGACGGTCTGGTCATGGTCCTGTTCGCGGTGGTAGTGCTGGGGTTTTTCAAGCTTCCGTCTAGTCCGGATAATTTCAGGTTTGTGGAACTGGTAAACCTGATAATTAAACTAACCGCAGTACTCTTTGTTCTGCTCTTCGCCTTTTTCTTCGCGATGATTACCTGGAAAGAGTGGTGTACCCGGGCATTAAGCCGTTTAACCAAAAAGCTGCCAAATTCTTTGCGCCAACCGGTGGAACATATTCTGCATTCCTTTATTGACGGGCTCTCGGTATTGCGCAACCGCCGCGACAGCCTGCTGGCGCTGGGTTTTTCCGTGTTGGCCTGGTCAGGGGAGAGCGCGACCTACTATTTTGTGCTTAGGGCTTTTGATGTGGTCTTGCCGCTGTATGCGGCAGTTATGCTGATGGCCCTGGTAAACCTGGGAATCATGCTTCCCTCCTCTCCGGGATACATAGGACCTTTTGAATTTTTCGGGGTAAGCACACTACTGCTGTTCGGGGTGGATAAAAGCGTTTCCCTGCCTTGCATTCTGGTTATCCATGCCATGGTCTGGCTGCCTATCACGCTCTGGGGGTTTTACTACATGTGGACCATGAAACTTTCATTTCGCGAGATGGATGCCGCCAGCGTTGAGGTCCCGGCTAATGAGTAATAATTCCAAACGTGTCGGCATTATTGGCGCCGGTCTGACCGGTCTGACCGCGGCCCGGATACTGGCGCGCGCCGGACACGCGGTTATAGTGTGTGAAGCGGGGCCGGAGCCGGGGGGACTGGCAGGAACGTTCACTTACGCGGGCACGCGGCTGGAAAAATTTTACCACCATTTTTTTACTACGGACCTGGACACTATCCGTCTGATCAAGGAATTAGGGCTGGAGGAACGAATAATCTGGCGCGAAACGCCCATGGGCATGTATAAAAATGGAAAGCTGATGAAATTCGCTACACCCTGGGATTTGCTGCGTTTTACCCCGCTCTCCTTTTTTAACCGTCTTCGTTTTGGATTAGTCATTCTGTATCTTTCCCGGGTGAAGCATTGGCAAAAGTATGAGAACATATCGGCGCGGGAGTGGATTCGCCGTGCCTTTGGAGAGCAGGCCTGGGAAACGGTCTGGGGTCCCCTGCTGCACGGTAAGTTCGGCGAGTACGCGAAAGAAATCGGCATGCCCTGGTTTTACTCCCGCGTGCATACCCGGGCCGGAAGCCGCGAAAAGGGAATGACAAAAGAGAGCCTGGGATATCTAAAGGGGAGTTTTCAGGTATTGCATCAGGCGCTGGTACGGGACATAGAAGCGTACGGCGGAGAAGTAAGATTCAACGAGAAGGTGGAAAGGCTATCCTTTTCCCGGGACGGATTGGTTGGCTGGAAGACATCGCGCCGAGAGGAAGAAATCAAAACCATACTTGCCACCCTGGCTCCGGCAGGATTGCTTTCCCTGCTGCCCCAGGATCAGTCCGGTGAGTACTGGGATCAGCTCCGCAATGTTCAGTACCTGGGAAATGTATGCGCCGTTCTAACCCTGAAACGCTCGCTTTCTCCAATATACTGGATGAACATACCGGATGTGAGCAGTCCATTTATCGCGGTGATTGAACATACAAATTTTATATCGCGGGAGACATACAACGGCCAACATGTGGATTATTTATCCTCCTACTTGCCAATCACGCATCCCCGTTATCAGGCCCCGGAACCCGAAATTTTGAATGAATATTACGCGTACCTCGCCAAAGTAGTTTCCGGTTTTACTCCTGACGATGTAGCGGAAGCCAAGGTATTTCGCGCGACTTATGCCCAGCCGGTTATCCGGACGGGTTTTGCCAAAAACATAGTGAACCCTGCGTCTCCGATAAAAGGGCTGTATATTTCCAATATGGCTCAGATCTACCCGGAAGACCGGGGTATGAGTTACAGCATCCGGCTGGGTGAACAGGCGGCTGGGATTATGGCGGCAATGCGATCCTAATAACGAAATAGAAAAAAGTTGTTGCGAGCGGTGGCAAGAGAAGGGATAAGGATATCGTTTGTGTAGGGGCGTTTAATTAAACGCCCCCAAGATGCAATAAGTTATTTTGAAGGGGTATAGGGAGAATATAATTATGAAAGATCAAGTGCCGGCACAAAAAATTGATATCTCGGTGTTTTTTCCCGCGTACAATGAGGGAGAAAATATCGAGCGCTTAACCAGGCGGACGGTGGAGACCCTGAAACGTTGCGCGAACCGCTGGGAAGTAATTATTGTGGATGATGGCTCTTCCGACAACACACCGGAAGTGGCCGGCCGGCTGGAGACGGAGATTCCCGGAGTGCGCTACATCCGCCATAAGGTGAATCGCGGCTACGGTGGAGCGGTGAAGACCGGACTGCGGGAAGCGCGCCTGTCCTGGATATTTTTTACGGACGGGGACGGCCAGTTTGACACGGCTGAGCTGGAATTGCTGCTGCCCGCCGTGGCGGAGGCGGATTTTATCGCCGGGTACCGGCTGAACCGCCAGGACAATTTTATGCGCAAGCTTAATGCCTGGGCCTGGGGCATGCTGGTACGAAGTATTTTCGGGCTGCACGGAAAAGTCCGGGATATTGACTGCGCTTTTAAGCTTTTTAAGCGCCGGGTAGTGGACGAGTGCGAATTTAAATCCGAAGGAGCCATGATATCCACCGAGCTTCTGGCCCGGGCCAGGAAACTCGGATACCGTTTTAAGGAGCAAGGCGTTCATCACCTGGCCCGAACGGCCGGCACCCAGACCGGAGCCAATCCCCGCGTTATTTTGCGGGCCTTTAAAGAGTTGTTTCAGTTATATGGACAGTTGAAATAAATTAGGTTTTACTATTTTGAGATGATATAATAATACACATTTAGAGGAACTAAATAGTTTCTGTTGCGGAAAGGCGATTTTAGCGGGCTTCCTGTGTTTGTCATTCCGAGCGTTAGCGAGGAATCCCCACGAGAATGCTGAATTTAAAAGGACTTTTAGAGATTTCTCGGCTACGCCTCGAAATGACAATTTCAGGAAAATATACTTCCGCAATAAGAACTAAATAGGAGAAAAAGAATGTTGCAGAATATAAAAATTCTGTTGATTATAGTTTTTTTAGGGACAATGATGCCTTTGGGTGACGCTGCGGCCGGGCCGGGAACTATGGGCGCGGATATTCTCAAAGTCAATTTGGGTGCGCGTCCCGTAGCCTTGGGCGGGGCCTTTGGGGGTGTGGGGGGCGACGCGCAGGTATTGCTTTTTAATCCTGCCGCACTCGCGACATTAAAATCCGCGAACATTAGATTCCAGCGATATATGGCATTTGAGCAGGTTACTTACGAGCTTTTGGGAGGCAGCTGTCCGCTGCCCGGAGTCGGACGTCTGGGTGCTATCCTGGTTTGGCGTCATATGCCTACGATTGATAATCCCGGGGCGCCTGACAATCCGGTAGGGGCCAATGATTTAGTCTTGACCATGGGGTGGAGCCGTTCTTTGGAAGAGTTACTTCCCAAGTGGCCATCCGCGCTTTCCGGTCTTTCTTTAGGGGCAGGAGGAAAAATAATCTATCTTATACTGAGAGAAAACACAGCCTTTAGCGTGGCTGGGGATATGGGTTTGTATTGGAATTCCCAAAAGCTGCTGCCCATAACGATTACTGCCGCGGCGGCGGTTCAAAATCTCGGTTTGCCAGTGCGGTTTATCGAGGAGGAGGACCCGCTGCCGCTGCAGGGACGTCTGGCTATGGCCGTTTCTTCCTATGGGGGCAAGCGTCATAGCAGTATATTGACAGCAGAGATGGTTATGGCAAGGGACAATCCGGTTAAAACCTCGCTCGGCATGGAATATACTTTTGCCCGGATGTTATCCTTCCGGCTGGGTTACACCTGGGAGGCGCGGGAAAATCTTCAGGGGCCGGCCGGCGGTCTGGGTCTGGCCTTTGTCATAGGGACGGTACAGGCCCGGATTGATTATGCCTATAAGCCAATACTTTGGAGAAGTTGGGAAAGTGTTGCCAATAACCACTTAGTTTCAGTGGATGTAAGTTTTTAAAATGGCCCGGTCAATCTCCAAGAATCGGATTGTGCGTAACATTTTTACCAAGCTGGCACCGTTTTACGATCAACTCGAGCCGGCGCTTACCTGGAAACAAGGTTCTCTTTGGCGTCAACATGCCATTGCGGCCGCGGAGCTGCAAAAACCACGGCGCGTACTGGACTGCTGTTCAGGAACCGGATTGCTTTCTTTTGCCCTGGCCAGGACCTTGGGGCCCACCAGTCAGGTAGTGGCGGTTGATTTCTGCCCGGCCATGGTGGCGCTGGCTAAACAGCAAATCATGCCAACCAACATACGCCGCCGGGTGGAGTTCAAAAACGAGAATATCGAAAGCATGCCGTTTCAGGATGATTCCTTTGACGCGGTTTTTATAGCCTTTGGTATGCGTTTTGTCTCCGACATTCGCGTGGTATTGGAGGAGAGCTGCCGGGTACTTAAAGAGGGAGCCCCGCTGGTAATTCTCGAGCAGGCCATTCCCCCGGCAGATATAATGCGCCGGTACGTCCGAATGGTCAGGGAATACTGGCTGCCCCTCCGGGCCCGGATGAAGTATGGAATTCCCGCGGCGCTTTACCATCCCCTGCATGATTCCCTGATTCATTATCCCAATGCCAAAAAAATCGGGCGGATGATGTTGCAAACAGGTTTTAGCAAAGCGTCTTATAAATCCCTGGGACGCGGGGTCGCCACTATTCACCGGGCGACCAAGCGGAAAGCAGAGGGAGAAAAAGCGGGGGTTTCATGAGAGTTATCAGGAAAAAATCATGGCTATTAAGTATGGGGATTATGGTCTGCTTTACTTCCCTGGCATTTGCCGAGGAGTTGGTACTTAACGGCAACTTTGAAGCGCCGGTAACGTCGGGCATACCCGGCTGGGTAACCGGCGCAAGCCCCAGCGAGTTTCATCCGGTTACCTATACGGCCGCGGGTCATGACGCTGTTCCTGGAGTAATTATCGGCCATGAATTTTATGACCATGCCGGCAGGGACTCAATATCCTGGATCTCCCAGGATATTGATATACTGCCGGATGCGCTGGGCGCGACCCTGACATTATGGTACCAGTGGCATAGCGAAGAACTCCGTATGAGTGGTCATGAATACATCCGGGGGAGTCTGGGCTCATACGTGTTTTTTACCAAAACCGGAGCAGATGACGAGGAATTGGAATGGGCGAAGATAGAATATTACCTCCCCCAGGATCCAGAGACCGGCCTGGTAGATGTTCATGGCCAGAGCCTGGAATTGCGTTTCCAGGCGGAAGACGATTACATTCCTGATTACAATTACATGTTTCTGGATGATGTGTCACTAATCGTGGTTACCACGGCCACCAAGACCGCCACGCCGACCATATCTCCAACCAGAACCCCCACTTCTACCATTACCCAGACCCTCACCATAACCCAGACCAGCACGATTACTCCCACCTATACCATCACTCCCACGCCCATGCCGACATCCACGGTTACGCCCTGGATACTTCCAGTGGAAGCGGAAGCAGTGGCATTCCCCAACCCAACAACCGGGGACCAGGTGAAATTCATGTATTCCCTGAGCGAACCTGCGCGTATCTTTATAGATATCTATAATCTGGCCGGATTTAAGATTGCCCACCTGGAGGAGAAGCAGCAACCCCGGCAGAGCAACCTGGTAACGACCTGGGATATCCGGGATGTGGCGCCCGGCGTTTACCTGTATAAAATTTCTTTCGGGACCCTGGACGGCCGCCGAAGAACCGGAAAGATCAAAAGATTAGTAGTGGCGAGATGATGATTAAATCCCCCTTAATCCACCTGTCCTGTAAGGGCCTTTTTCAAAGGGGGAAATTTAGAAAAATTGCAATTACTGCCGCGCTCATTATACTTAGTATTCTCCCTCGGCCCCGCTGCGCCGAGGTGGAAGAGACCTTGCCATTTTCCCAGGCAGCCATGCCTGAGATTCTGATCGGTGTAGGCACTCGTCCGGCAGCCATGGGCGGCGTTGCGGCCGCGATTAGCGATGATTTAAGTTCTCTATACTGGAATCCGGCCGGTTTGAGCCGGGCATGTCATACTGAGGTTGAATTCATACATAACAGCTGGATTCAAGATGTAAGCCAAGAAACTTTTTTATGCGGCCTGCCGGTTAATTTTATCTTTCCCAATCTGCCGGACGGCATAGCAGCTTTGGGTGTAAATTACTTCGACCTGGGCAGTATTGAAAAAACCAGTGAAAGCCCGGACGGAGGCATGATAATAGACAATGAAGTTATTAATCTTTTCATGCTGGGAGTACAGGCGGGTTTTGGCTTACCCCTGACCCCGGCCCTGGCCGTTGGCGGAGCCTTTAAATTTATGGTCCGGAATTTGGGAGTGAAGTCCTCCCTTGCTCTTGGTCTGGACATAGGCCTGCAGTATTATGGAATAGAAAAAGTTGATTTGGGAATAGTGCTTGCTAATCTGGGTCAAAGCCTGGATGGATATGGTCTGCCACAGGGACTGCGCCTGGGCGGAGCGTATAATATAGAACCGGGTCCGCGGCATAAGATCATAGCCGGAGCGGATATAGAGGCAAGCATGCTGACTTTAAGGCCGGGACCTTACCATCTAGGGGTGGAGTACCAATACAGCGAAACAGCAGCGCTGCGGCTGGGATATCAGTTTTCGGATAATGATTTATCCGCGGGTGGAAGCGGTCTGAGCATGGGAATGGGAATCATGATGGGCGGATGGAAATTCGGGTATGCTTTTGCTTCCCAGGGAGAATTGGGAGACGCTCACCGGATTTCGGCCGGACTGAATTTTCATAGCTGGGCTAACTTCAATGCTGAAAAGAAGGATAGTGCTGGAACGCCCCCAAAGCCGGCAACCGCAGTCCCGGCCGGCCGGCGGAGAAAGGTGAGAGCTTATCCGGCATTCCCAAGCGCTTCTCTTAGCCAAGAAGAGATGGCCATGAAGAAATTGCTCCAGGAGAATATCCGGATTAAAATAAAGGTGAAGAAGTATTCCGCCGGTGGAATTCGCGAGGTGGTCTTTCGCGTTCGCCGTATTTCGGGTTCCAGGATTATCCATTGGGAGCTGTTTCTGCTGGACCAATTGGGAAAGCCGCTGAGAAAATACGCGGGCAAAGATATGCCCAAGATTCTGCGGTGGGATGGAAAGACCGAAGCGGGCAAAGCCGTAAAGTCTGCCAGGTATCTGCAGTACCGCTTGGTACTCCGGGATGTGAAAGGCGGGCAGGAGGTCCGGACCGGAAGGTTTTTTGCTTCGCAAAACCAAGACCGGCTCCGGAAAAGCGAGGCGGAGAAAAGCCTGTCCGGTCAAAAAATCTTTGGGCCTGTTCCTTTTAAAACCGGCCGGGCAGAGATAACCTCCTTAGGAGCCAAGCGCATTAGCCAGGCCGCGGAGTTTATCCATAAACATCCCCGCGCGAAAATACTGGTGGAAGGTTTCTGCGATCCGGGAGGGGAAGCGGACCAGGCGATAACCCTTTCCAAAGCCCGCGCCCAGGCTGTGGCCCGCTATTTAACCGCCTACCACAACATTTCCCTCGTGCGCATACTGGTACGCGGTCGCGGCGCGAAAAAAGCGCAAGACTCCGGGAGACCGGGCTATCAAAACCAGCGTGCCATCATTACGGTGGAGGGACGATAGCCCCTGGAGGCAGGTTCAAAGTGATCCGTTTGACCAGATGGCGCGCTGAGGAATAGGTGGCCTCTGCCGTGAGTGTGAAGGTTAGCGCCTTCCGGGACAGGGCCGGGGCAGGGTTCCAATGAAAATTTTGCAGGCCGGAATCAAACCTTTGCTTATGACAAAGTCTATGCGTATTCGCGGATATGGAAACCCAGGCGGGCTCGGTCAGGAAGAACTGCAGGCAGACCAAATTCGGTTGTTGTTCATGCCATTTAATTTGGGGAGCCAGCACATCCGCGCCTATCCAGAAGTAATGCGCTCCCTGTTCCTGGGCTATAAATACCTGACCAAAATGGCGGTAAATCGCGATGCCCGTCGGGTTGAGGAAATGCCCGTCCCCGTCGCCCGGGGTGCCGTAAGCAGTCAGCAGCTGAAGATGGCGGTTAAATTTATGTACCTGGCAGCGCCGGGAATCGGTAACCCATAGGTTTTCATAATAATCCAGGGCCAGCCAGGCCAACCCGGCCGGTTGTTCGGCCTCCGGCAGGCTGGAGGAATGAAATTCAAGTTGCACGCGGCCTTGTAAATCCAACCGCAGCAGGCGGGTACCTTGTTGGTCACACAAGTAAATATAATTGTCCTTATAAAAAGACCACTCCTGGCCGGAATCTGTCACAGCCAGAGCGCGGGGAGCCGAGAGGCGGACTTTACCGCTTAATTCGGGCCCCAGGGTTTTCAGCAGGGTTCCCTGGGGAGAGAAGATGAAGACCTGATTTCTCCGGGTGTCGGATACATATATTTTTCCGCCGGAATCCAAGGCTACGCCCCAAGGTGACAGCCATCCGCCCGGAGGATCCGGCAAGCACCCGTCCGGCCTGAGCCGCTGGTCTTTAAAGCGCAGGCGCACTACCTGTCCGGCCCGGGGATCAGTAACATAGGTCGTGCCATCCGCAAACATGGCCACGCCCATGGGCTTCTCAAAAATCCCGGCCGTATCGCCTTGGTCGCCCAGCACTTCCAGGCTGGTTAAGTTGGGATTATAAATAAGATCTCCTTGGCCCGTGTTGGCGCCAATTACCGAAAGGCGGAATTCCAAATCAGGGGATGGAGATGAGGCATCGCTTAGCAGACGAGTACAAGCCAGTCCCTGGGGAGAAGAAAAACGTGTGCGGTTTCCCAGGAAAAGCTTGAGCAATTTCGGGGTGCCGCGATGCACGCCGAAAGGGGTATGCCAGAAAGGCGGGTAGACCAGGGAGGTGGCCTGGCGCTCTAAAACCCGGGGTTCAGCCGCGGCATGAAGGCAGAACGGAATAGTTAAAAGCAAGCAGATCAAAATTCGATAAGCAGGAAGCATAATATTGTGGTAGCATGGATAACGGATGATGTCAATGTTTCCTGTGTTTTTGTAGGGGCAGCCCCCTGTGGCCGCCCGGAAGTACAACCCGGAGGGACATAATGATCAGAAAACCTGTAGTGGCAGGCATCTTTTACGAGTCTAGTCCGAAAGCGCTTCGTGCCCAGGTGGAAAAGTTGTGGCCTCATCCGCAACCTCAAACCCATCCCTGCCTGGCGGCCGTGGTTCCCCATGCCGGTTATATCTATTCCGGCCGGGTAGCTGCCGGCGTGTATGCCCGCCTGGAGCCGGCGGACACGTATATATTAATCGGGCCGAACCATACCGGCCGCGGTGAACGCCTGGCCCTGACAGCGGAAGACGCCTGGGAGACTCCGCTGGGCAGAGTGCCCATGGATAAAAAACTTTCACAGGAAATTTTAAAACATTGTGAATTCATTCGCGAAGACAATCTGGCGCACCGGGAGGAACATTCGCTGGAAGTGCAATTGCCGTTTCTCCAGATGAAGGGCCGGCCTTTTTCCATAGTGGGGTTGTTAATAGGAACCTGGGACATGAAAATTATAAAAGGGTTGGGCATGGCCATAGCCGAGGCGGTTGGCAAGACCAAACAAAAAGTCGTTATTCTGGCATCCTCGGACATGAATCACTTTGAGAATCTCGAACAGACCCGGCGCCTTGATCACCTGGCCCTGCAAAAAGTTCTGGCCCTGGATCCGGACGGTTTGATGGAGATTGTAAGCCGTGAAAATATTTCCATGTGCGGGGCCGCGCCTGCAGCCGCTATGTTGACCGCTGCCCGGGAAATGGGCGCAAGGAATGCCGCCATAGTGGATTATGCCACCTCGGCCGAGGCCGGCGGGGACGAGGAACGCGTGGTGGGTTACGCGGGAGTTATAATAACCCCTTAACCTGCCTGACAATATTATCCGCGTCCAATCCGAATTTCCGGAAGAGCTCATCCGGCTTGCCGGACTCGCCAAAGCAATCGTTTACGCCTACACGCTTAAAGGGAATGCCGATGCCCGCTTCGGCCAGAGTTTCGGCCACCGCGCTTCCCAGGCCGCCGATAATACTATGCTCTTCCGCCGTAATCAGGACGCGGGTTTCCCGCGCCGCGGCCAGAACAGCCTCGGTGTCCAGAGGTTTAATCGTATGCATGTTTACTACGCGGACCGAAATGTTGTCCCGGGCCAGAAACTCAGCCGCCCGGCAGGCCTCATGTACCATGGTTCCGCACGCGATAATTGCCGCGTCTGACCCGGAACGGAGAATCTGCGCCTGGCCGATAGTGAAGGATAAATCCTTAGAAATGTTCTCGACCTGGGGACGTCCCAACCTCAGGTATACCGGGCCCTGGTGCGCGTAAACCGCCTTAGTGGCCAAACCGGCCTGGGGGCCGTCAGCCGGAACCACCACCGTGAAATTTGGTAAAAGCCGCGTCAGCGCTATATCTTCAATTGCCTGGTGCGAGGCGCCGTCCGGCCCGACCGAGAGTCCGGCATGGCTGGCCGCGATCTTGACATTCAATCTTGAAAGAGCAACAGAGTTGCGCAGCTGGTCAAAAGCCCGTGCCGTAGCAAAAACCGCGAACGATGAAGCAAAAGGAACATAGCCGCTGGCTGCCAGTCCGGCGGACCAGCCGATCATGTTCTGTTCGGCTACGCCCATATTGAAAAAGCGGGCGGGAAATTTTTTGGCAAAGGTATTAGTCTTGGTCGAACAGGAAAGATCCGCGTCCAGGACTACAATGTCCGGGTGTTGATTTCCAAGTTCGGCCAGTGCCTGGCCGTAAGCCTCACGAGTAGCAATTTTTTCCGTCACAATAAACAACCCCTTATCTTAATTCTTCCAAGGCTTTCTTAACTTCGTCCGGCTTTGGCGCGATACCATGCCAGCCGGCCTGGTTTTCAATAAAGGAGACACCCTTACCCTTCACGGTTTTAGCGAGAATAACCGTGGGCTGACGCGCGGTCAAGCGGGCCCGGCCGAAAGCGGATAGAATTTCATTAACATCATGGCCATTAATAGAGATGACATTCCATCCGAAAGCCTTCCATTTATCGGCCAATGGCTCCAGATTCATTACCTTACAGGTTTCGCCGTCGATCTGCAGACCATTGTAATCAACCATGGCACAGAGGTTGTCCAAGCCATAATGGGCCGCGCTCATGGCAGCTTCCCAGACCTGTCCCTCGTTTAGTTCACCATCGCCCAGCAGGGTGTATACCCGGTAAGCCGGATCGGATTCGCGCAGCCGGGCTGCAACCGCCATACCACAGGCCATAGACAGCCCCTGCCCCAGGGATCCGGTGGAACACTCAATGCCCGGAGTTTTGTTCATGTCCGGATGGCCCTGCAGCATAGATCCGTGCTGGCGCAGGGTAGAAAGAATTTCCACGGAGAAATATCCGGTCCGGGCCAGGATGGCATACAGGGCTGGAGCGCCGTGCCCCTTGGAGAGCAGAAAACGGTCGCGGTCCGGCCAATTCGGCCGGGCCGGATCATGTTTAAGTTCGGCAAAATAGAGAGCCGTGATTAAATCCGTCATGGACAAGGAACCACCTGTGTGGCCGGACCCGGCCTGACCCAACATGTGGATAATATCGCGTCGGATAACCAAAGCCTGTTTGGATAAAAAACCAGGATCAGGATTGAGTTCAAAAGCCACTAACAAAACCTCCCGTCTCTCCCGGACCCAACACAAAAAGGGAATAGCAGAATAAATTATTACACTAAATTTGGGAGAGCGCCAAGTTAGATCAAAATCATGAAAAACAAACATGGTACTAGAACCTACAAGACTTTGTCAAGAATTTCCTTGCGCGGAATATCTCAACCCGCTCCGGGCGGCTAATAACAAGGATGTGGATTTTCAGAGGAAACACAAAAGTTAAAATACATTTATTGCAGAAAAACATAAACCATCCGGCAAATATTTCGAACCCGGGAAAACCATTGTAAATCAAGGGCAAAAATTATCGCAGGCTTTTGACTTTGTGAATATTAGGTGATATACTTTATGACGGAAGGACATAAAAAACATATTTATAAAACAACGATAAGCTTTTATGCAGAACAATAAAATTGAACCATATTTATTATAATATTATTTTATAAAGACGAGGTGTTATCATGACTGCCAATTATCTTAAAAAAAACATATTGAGGATCGGCCGTTGTACGCGCCGGACGATACAGAATCAGCACCGCCGGCTGATCGCGTGCATCCTGGTATTTACTTTTACGCTTACCATGACCGGCATGAACACGGTGGTGGCCCATGCTTGGAATTGGCAAGCTTCCGTAAACAAAGTGAAAACCGCGGCGGTAAAAGCGGTCACTGCGACTTCGACTTATAAAACTGTCAAGTCCAGTTATAATTCCATCAAGATAGCCTATTCTTCCGCGAAAAATTATAAAACCGACGCCTTAAAAACCGCGTCGCAGAAAGTAAAAAACAATGTTCCTGCGGCTTCCAACCGTACGGAAGCGGTCGGCAAGACCGCCCCGGCTTCGCTCGCAATCAAGCCACTAGTGGCGGCCATTCCGGCCAGCCCCATAAGCCAGGCAACCGACTTCCTCTCGCAAATAATCCCCAGTCCCTATAACCCCATGACAGATTTTGGAAAAGTGACCTCTGTGAACGTGGCCTCGTTGTCTCCCGCTATATCCATTTATCCTGATATGCAAAGTCCGTCTATGTTCGGCGGTGGAACCGTCGCCAAACCGGCAGAGACCCTTAGACCGCCGCAGATTGACCTGAATACCGCGGCCACTCTTTCCGGCCAGGAATTGCCCGATACTCAGAATCAACTGCGTCCGACAGTGGCGGATCAACCAAAAGCCGGGCAGACCCTCACGACTTCCTCCGCCTCAAGTTCCCAGCAAAGGGCAAATTTGGGCGCATTTACCAATATCGCCACAAAAGCAGTCTCTTTTTTCTCCGCCCCCATTATCACCCGAGCTGAGCAAGTTTATAATCTTGCGCGAAATTCAAACAATCCAACAATACAAAATCTGGTACAAGGCAGCGATCATATCAAACAAACCATAACCCAAGTTACCGGTCAAATGCTGGCCTTGCTGCAGGGAGAGAAACTCAGGCCGTCCGATGGAAGCGGTGTGCCGGGTGTGACAATGGCTCTGACTATGCTCCTGCCTACGAAGACATCCCAGGAAGATCAGAACCAGCCCATTGTGCCGGACAAGGTGCAGGAAGCAATAGACACGCTGCCGGCGGATCAAATCCAACAGCAGGGAGAGCTGGCCGGAATCCTTGGCCAGGGGGCTCTCACAGACCAGAGGATTCAAGATGCGCAAAGTTGGATTAATAATATTCCCGCGGAACAGGTGAGCATGCAGGATGTGGGCGCGGCCTTGAGGATAAACCAGATTATGGGAGAACAGGTAGTGGATCCCACCAGGCTGGTTAACAGTGTGGCGGAGCAATTGAATCAACATGCCCGGGGAGCGGACTGGAAGATGAACATGGATACGGCCAAACCGGGACAAATAAATAGTCCGTTGGGTCAAATAGGAACAGTAACTAAAAACAATAATGGATACACACTGACCAACTCGGTTGATACCGGCAAGGGGATAATAGAGGTAAAAATAAATTTTATACCCAATGAAAAAAGCGAACAGACCGGATTTTTGGATAATTGGACATACAACTCTAAAGAAGAGCCCTTGCAAGTTTCGAGCGTAACTACTACGACTAATTATGGCCAACAAACCGAGCAGATGTTTAATATGAATAAAGGTCAACTGGAACTGACGGCTACCCGGATGACTGTGACAGTTAATGATCCAACAACGGCAATGTCATTTGAGCAGAATGTGCTGGTCGATCTGAACACCCAAAAAGCTTTTTACCAGGAACAGGACCAAATATATACCATAGACGTTAATCTGGAAACCGGGCAGGGCATGATTGTGAGCGTGGAGGGCCCGGAAACCAGACAGGAGGCGCTGCTCGCGATTGCGACGGCCGAATCAAGCTTCAGGTTTTATGGAAACCAGGCAGTGGATTTCAACGGTAAACAGTTGGCACATGTGGAAATAACCCCGGAAATGCTGCAGGATAGAGGATTAAACCAGGATCAAAGAAACCATCTGGTGGTGGGAGAATCAGCCATCCTGACCCAGGATGGGACGATATATGTTGGAAACCAGGATGATTTTAGATCCGGCAACTATAATGTCATCGGCCGGAATATGTTCGAAAATGCCGGCGATTTAGGCTATGTTGCCACTTATAAAAACGGTGAATTGGATACGGCCAAGCTGAGCAATGGGAAGGAAATCGCGGATATCAGCGGTTCCCGTGACGGGAGGCTTACCGGTTTCAATGTATACGCGGAAAGAGAAGATGGATCAGGAGAGGCGGTATCCAATTATCAAGGGGGAAATCTCCAGGGAACAAGCTTAACCCTGAACAATTTTATTGACCACCAGGACCAAAATATAGTTCTGCGGTATGACCGGAGCGGAAATATTACCCCTGGAAGTTTGGACGACCTGAGAGGCGGAGGACAGGATTTCACTTTTGAGAATATGGATAACGGCGGGTTCAAGTTGGTCTCAACCACAGAGGGAGTATTGACGGAGATATATACTGCAACCGGCGGCCGTGTTCTGCCCGGCGGCGAGGGTGGCGGTGGAGTGCAGCCTGGACTGATTGAGTTTAATATTGAAAAGAGCATAACCATGAACATCGCCAAGTATAACGACGAAAAAGGCGTCGACGTCAAGCTGGAGGAAGTCTCCAAGCATCAGGTCATGGTCAATTTAACTCCCGGCAGCGGCCTTACCAAAACAGTTACCCAGAGTAGTGTGGCAGGAGAGGTCGAAATCCATAGCACGGACGCGTGGGGCGCGGGCGGGTCGGACTGGACGCGGATAGAGACCCAGGGTACGCAACAGGGCTTGGTTAATGGGCAGTATGTGGATGCCAAAGTTTTTACTCAATTGAAGAACCAGGACGGGAACATTCAGGGGGTCACCGGTATAGTAGAGCAGCACCTGACAAATGATAACGGCTTACATACGACGGATAGTAATGGGGGACTGAAGTTTACGGGCGTGGTCGACAAAACCGAGATTGACATGACCGCCGGGATGACTCCGCTCAACACCGTGGAAATGACCAGCTGCGTAGTGCCTGAGGACATGAAAATAGCCGAGCAAATCGGGATATCTCATGAGGCGGCCGTGGCTGTCAAAAAGCAAGCATCCTATTTTGCGGGCCAGAAGATAACCGGGGAGGCTTATGGTGATAAAGGCATGGTTACTATCCACCGGGGGGTAGGCGAGACCGGTGAGGTTAACTATGGTACAGATGGAACTTATATTGGCAAGGAGGGAGGAATCGCGAGACTCTATGCCGCAGTGGATGAAGATAAGGGGGTACTGAATATAGCACGGGTTAGCGGGGATACGGAGGCTGCAATTGAACTGGGCGCTCCCGCGGAGATGGTGGCAGCGGCGACCTCGCCGGGAAAGCAGACCCATTTTGGAAGCGCGAAAATCGAAGATGCCGTTTATATTAATGACAATATTATCTCGTTTTCCGTATCTGCGGCTCCGGACCAAACCGGGGAATATGCTTTCTTGGTTAGCGGAGGAGGCTGCGATGAGCAAATGGAATTTACCGCGGCCTGGACTAACAGCCGTTTTGAAATCATTGAAGCGGATGTATCGCTGAACTTAATAAATAATCCGGATTCAGGGCTGAACCTGCCTGACACGGTTATAGATTCCGCCAACACCGGGAAGACCTATATAGGCGGAATGGGTGAGACTGAAACCAATATGGGATTGCTTGAGATGTCTTTGGAAACTTTTGGCCAGGAGGCTGTGACTAGAATCAATAACGCGGATTATGTCAATGCTGACAGCAAGGTTAAAATATTCCTGGGTCAGGATGACGGCGCAACCACCTACGGCCTGGCAGGAGTGGGCAGAACCTCTGAAGGCGATCTGAATATAATATCCATGCTGAATACGGATACTAATAAAATGGAATTGGCGCATGTACATGGAGATACAGACGCCATGCGCAGCTTTGGCGTACCATCAGTTCTGGTGGATAAAATCGAGCTCGGTAATGTCTGGGTGGGAAGTGAAAAGTATGAAAATGTGCAATTTGTTCGCGGGAACGGGGTTGCCACCATTGATATAGCCAGAGAAACGGCAACGGGCAACACCCGATTCATGATACAGGGCAGCAAGGACGGCGGACTCGTTTTTGCTGAAATTAAAGCCGAGTTTATGAGTTTCTCCGCAGGGAATCAAGTAATGATTGACAGCAAACCTGTAATACTGACAGAAGCCATGGGCAATCCACAGGCTATAATGCTTAAGGGCGATAAGGGATTTATGTTGGACATGGGAGTCTCAGAAGCTGAGATTAAAGGCCTGGACGGATCCGCTAAAATCCTGGCAGGAAACCGGGTGGATTATATAGCGGGCGGAGAGTATGAAATCCGCGTGAGCGAAAACAGCGTCGATGGCAAGGCAGTATTCAGCCCTATCGGCGTTATCGAGACGGATGAAGGCAATATCATGGTCATGGCCGGGATGACCGGAGATGAGATGAAAGTCCAGACAGCCAGCGGTTCCAAAGTGGCGTTTGGGGCTGCGGGGATTGGGGAAGAATTACTCGGTTATCTGGCAGCAGGAGAAGGACAAACTTATAAAGGGCTGGAAATTATTTATGAGCAGGATGGCATGGTAAACCTGCAGTTCACTGAGGACGGGGATAAATTATCGGGCATAATCAAACTCGAGAGCGGCGAAACCCTGCAAGTCACTACTGGAATAAAAACCAAAAATGTGGCAAATAAACCGGATCATTGGGTCCACGGTATTACAGTAGTGCCTTATGTGGTTGATGTGGTGACCAACGGCCTGACCGTGTCAGAGGCTATAGGCTTGCAGGTAGAGAGCCTAAGCGGAACCGACGCAGCCCTTAAGGACGCGGGCATTACGGTTCAGAATGAGCATAAATTTCATTATACTCAACACGGAGAACGCATAAAGTATTCTAATAATGGCATATATACCATAGTCCTCGGTGACGGCCAGGAATTAGTCGCCGGCACGGTGTTGATGAACCTTGAGGACGGGCAGGCAGAAGTAAGTGTTTTGACCGGCGTTACGGGAATCAAGACTGCTTTTATAAATGGGAAGAGTATAGGCGCGACTGATGAAGGAACATTGATGCTGGGAGTGGTGGGTGACAAGATTAGCATCAGAAACACCCAAACAAACACCTACCGGCTTTATAACAGCGCGGGAGTTAAAAAAACCGGCTGGTTGACCCGGGTTCATAATACACAGTATGAGGCTTTTATAGGGCTCTCAAACGCCTGGGAAAGCGGGCATAAGCATGGCGCGGAGTTTCGGACTAATTTCCTTGCCGGCAAAGGCTGGGCAGCGCTTGATTCTGGTTATAGGATAGTAAGCTGCGCATTTGCCGTGATTGGTAATGCTGCCATGGGTGGGATTATGTGGACCCTTGCGCCCGTGACCTCGGGTCTGGATTATATGGCGGATAATTGGTTCCGGGACCAGGGAGCGACGTGGTATACAAAAAGCCTTTGTGCCACGGCATATTTTGGCGCCAAATTTGTAAGCCAAAACCTGATGCTTATTGCTATTATCGGCGCTTCTTTAGTGTGCCCGGCAGTGGGAATGGCGTTTTTGGGTGTGATGGCCATGGCCGAGATGACCAAGGGATTCGTGGGTGGGTTTGTGGCTACGATCAGTAACTTTTTCATCCATCCGTTTACGGAATTCGTTCATGGGATCAGTCTGCTCTGGCACAACTCTTATAGTGTGACTAACGCCTTTAATGTCGCGGATAACATGCTGGTACTGTCGGCCGGCGCCCTGGGAATTTTCTTCGCCTTCATGATGGGCGCGCACGCGTACCGCATAGTAAAACCCACAGCGCAGATAATAGCTGTTGGATTTTTGGGCAGGGTTTTGGATATAACCTATAGAAGCAAAAGCGAGTTTAAGCCTGAAAGCGGCCGGGTTAGGGAGATCCTGCTTTCCGAGAAATCATACTACCAAAAAGGCATAGAGCTGCGCAATCTTTATAAAGAAGCAAAAGTCAAGGGGAAAGAGAATGAAGCTGTGGAAGGAAAAGGAGTAGGAGAAGTTGGGCCCCAGAGGACAGGAGAACCCAAAGGCACTGGGGGTATCCGGCGGGAAGTTGTTCTTGAAGGCAGTACCCTGAGAACCGCGAAAGATATCATGCTGGAATTGAATAAGCCGGTGGAGATCGGGACTGGGAAGGGCGGCTTGCTAACACTGGAGCTGACCGGCAAAACCGGTACAACCGGCAAAACCACAATCAACGTCAAGGTTGACCCAAAAACCGGTGATGTGACATTACGGGTTGAGGGCGGGAAACCCGTCATAATTGAGAGCGGCGGAAAGTTGCCGGAGATCAGGATTAGTGACGGGCAGTTAGTGAGCATCAGGCAGGTTCCTTCAGAGGTTGTGTTTTTGGAGGGTAGGGTAACCGGAGCTTCCAACGCGATTAGAAATGCCAAAACACCGGGAGAGGCGTTGATGGCCGGACTGAAGCATACCCGGGCTATGGAAAACCTGGCCCAGGGACTCAGGACTAAAGGCGCGGACATCCAGGCAGAGAGTGTTATGAGAGCAGCCAAAAGCGGCGATGCCTTGGGCGCGAAACTATTGACCAAACTGATGGAAAACCCGGCTGCGGAGACAATGAAACTTGTCGAAAGTCTGGAAAAAACCGCTGAGGCCAAAAAGGACGGCAAAAAATCCCGCGACCAAAAGACAGGAACCGAAAAAGCCCAAGAAATTTTGGCCGAAACCGGCCGTTCCATCGGACGAAACCCAGCCATGGCCAGGACTATGTTTAAAAACAACCTGGTATCCAAAACCATGGCGGAAAGCATGTTCAAGGAATACGGAAAAGGCAAGAGCTCTGAGCACCTGGTAATGGAAATCGGCAAAAGCTCGGAAGCGGCAGGGAATTTATTCAAGGCGCTGGAGGGAACAAAGTCAGAAAGCGCTGTTGAAATGATTATAAAAAGGGCTGCTGAGATGGATAATAAAAACTCCGTCCAGAGGCAGACTCTGAATTTGGATCAGGGCAGCAGGTTAATGAGAAATATTTTGGCGGCGGCGCGTCAAGACTCTAATCTTGCGAATAAGATCTATGACCTGGCCGCTAAAGACAGCAAGGTGCTGGACAGCGCGGCCAGGCATCTGGCATCAGTTGCTGAGGGGAAGAACGGTTTGATCACCAAAGTCCGGAACCTCCGCCGCCGTCCCAAGGACCTGTCAGAGGCTATAAGCCGAGAGGCAATGAGTAAACTTGAGAGGTATGTGGATGCCGCGGAAAAGGCAACCTTAAAAGCAGATGCGGCCAAAGGAGAGGCAGGCAAAGGAGAGGGCGCCAAAGCCGAGCCGGCCAAGCCGGAACCCAAGAGCTTTGGGGACAAGGTCACGGACTATGCGAGCTACGTAGCGAAAAACCCGGTGGCTTTTACTCAAAACGTGTTCGCGTATCTCTCCGGGATGAAATTTATGCAAATGGGTATGGCCCGGCTGAAAAAATATGCGCAAACAAGAAACGATAAGGCTTTTGAAAAGCTCGCCGGAGAGCAATTGCTAAGGAAAACAGCTAAAAATCAGGCTGAAATTGCAGCTTCGGAAGCGAAAACAACGCGCATGGTTAATAGTGAGCCAATGTCAACCGGAAGATATAATCCTCTCCGGGCCGCGAACCGGGGCCTGGATAGAGTATTCAAGAACCGGCCGGTCAACCGCTTAATAAAAGAGATGGGAAAGAGGGCTGAGATGGAAGCCCAACAGGCGAAACTGGCACAGCGCATGAGTGATATGCGGGCTACGGCGGACAAGATTATTCAATCCACTCCGCCCCTGGATGTAGTCAGGCAAGTTGCGGAGAGCATGGGTAAATACGGGAAGGATGTTTTAAAAGCAGAAAGTACTGGAAGGGACCTTATTGAAGCAAAAGCCAGGTTTAATGACGCCACTCGTAGCCGGAAAACCACAGCGCGGGATATCCAGGTGCTGGAAAACCAGGGAAACAAGGCCGCGATAGAGGTAATCCGGGCGAATGAGGCCCGTGGCCGGGCAGTGGCTGAATTGCAAAATGGACGCGGCGGAATTCACGCCGAAACCGTACTTCGAAAATTTGAGACCCAGAGTGCGGAAAAAATTACGAAAAACGAGCTGGAAGTGCAAACAGCCGGAACTAAGGTGGAAGCTTTAACTAAAACTAAAAACAATCAAGAAGCAATGCAAAAACTGGCAGAAACCAGAGCGGCCAGGGATCAATTGATGGAAAAAAGAGCCGCTACAAGCAATCAACGTCAAAAAAATCGACTAAGCCGGAGAATAAAAGCATGCGAGAGCAAGATCAGCGAGCTCGAAAAAAGACTTGAGCCTCTGGAAAAAGCCAGCTCAGAACTACAGCAACTGGAAACTGCGAGAGAAAACATATTAAAAGAGATAACATATTTAGGCCGGCAGGCCGGTGTGGCGGAAAGACTGGTTTCTTCACGAGGTTCTGTCGAACCAATAGTTACGCTGATGGAAAGTATGGCGTTTAAGAGCCAGGTGGAAATTTTCAAAAGCGTGGAGTCCCAGAAAGCCACGGAAATAATGCGCGCCATGTCCTTTGAGGGATTAAGCGAATACGGCCGCCAGCTATCCTGGAAAGAGGTGACCCAACAGGCGGATGCGCTGATAAAGGGCAAAAACTATCAGGTTGCCGGTGACCTGCTTGCCTGGCGCGCGGAAATATTTAAGGGAAAACCCGGTGAGCGGATGATCGACAAGCCTGATTATGCCAAGGCCCTGGAACAGAGCTCTTCTTCAGTGATGCAGGATTACGCCAGGCTAAACTCAAAAAAAGTTGTCCCTGGCTCAGTAATTGAGACGCTCAAGGATTTCAAAAAGTTTCTTGAAGCCCGAGAGCAGCTCAGCCTGGAGACAGCCTTAAAGCAATTTAATATGAAGAATTCAGAGAGCGGCCGTTCCTACCTTGATGCCAGGCAACTCAAGCTTACGGACCGTAATAGCGTGGACGCTTGCCTGGATACCTTGATTACGCCCCAGAGCAAGGCTGCCCGGACCAAAATATTGGAAGCCACACATCAGCTCGCGCATATGGATGCCAGAATAGACCGGGCGCGTTCCTTGGGGAGAGAGGCCGAGGCAATGGAACTGGAAAAACAATATGCCAAGGTCGAGAAGGAGATTAATAGGCTGGAAACCAAAGTCGGTGAGGAATACACGGCATTACCCAACACCAAGACAGTGATAAAAAACACGAAGATTCTGCGAACAGAGAGCGCCAAAGATTTGGCTTTGGAAATGTCAGAGTTCATGCAGAAAAAACCGGGAGAGAGCGAAGCAACCTATACGAAGAGACTGCAGAAAGAGGGGCATTTAAAGGACGCTGATATGACCGAGGCCTTTATAACAACATGGAGAAAAACCTATAAATCTATATTCAAGGCGGAATTTCAAGGGAAGCCCCAAAAGATAGCCCAATATCGGGCAACGATAGAAGCTTACCGCAAAGGAATTAATAAAGTTCTGGGCGCCAAAAAAGGTGAGCCCGGGTATCAGCTTCTGGACGGAAAAAGCATGCACGCGCGATTTATACAGTTGCGGGATCAGATGATAAAAGACGGCAAGCTAAAGGCCGGCTCTATTGCAGAGGCCCGCTTTAACCGCGTCTATGGGGAGATAGTGTTTACGCGGGTAACCGGATACAAAGGCATGCGGCTAGCCCAAAAAGTTATGCTTTCCGAGTTCTTTGGGGGAAATAATGTAGGGCTGAAAGCCGGCGGAGGCAAGACCAATGTCTTCATAATGTTCCCCGGCCTGGCGCGTATGATGACCGGCAAGGCCTTACGCTCCGAGATTCTGGTGGATGACGCAGCTGCCATTAATAAGTATATAACTGAAAGGCAGAAAGCAACCGGTTTGGTCCAGGGAGAACTGGCAAAAGCGTTTGGAGTAGAGCTCAAAAACGGTATGAAGCTTTATGAGGCGGGAAAACAGAACGGTTATGTTGAGCTGATCGAGGCCTTGCGGAATCCCAATCAGGTGGTAATTCTTGATCATACCTCCCGCGCACATTTGCGCAACGCAGAAGTCTCCAACCCGGCTCTGCGCTCAGCCCTGCGCGAGGCCAATCTGGTCGGTATTGATGAGGTACACATGGCCGCTACCAGTCAGACCTCAGCTATTATTGGCGGCAAGGTCTCTGCTCCGGATGTGAAGCTGGTCCGTCAGGTGGACAATATGCTCACCAAACTCGGTTTTGATTATGCTTATTACAAAAACTACAATACCAAGGGAGAAGTAAAGCTGGGTAATGGATTCAAGGTAGAAACAGGATTGCGAATGCAATCCATGTATGATCCCAGGGTGGCCAAGCAGGTGGAAACGGCCGCGAACTCGCCGGATAGAATAATTACGCTTACCAAGGATGGCCCCAAGCTTAATGGAGAGGCCGGGAAGGCTCTGAGGCAGTTTACCGACGTGGAGATCGAGGCAACCCTGAAAACCCTTTATAGCCGGCAGGGCAAGGCGGGTGAGTATAATTCTTATATTATAGAAGGAAAGAAAATTTACCCGGTTGATCAGCTGGGAGGGATTCAGCGTCAGCAGATCAGTAATGATATTGTGGGACAGATTACCGCGGCGCGCATTAATGGCTTGGACCCGCATACTGCGGTCCGGGTCAGTGAGACCTCCATGCAGACTCCATTATCAGCCATGTATGCCGGCAATCACAATGCGCGTATTGTGGGTGCTTCCGGAACGGTTACGGGTATTGAGAACCTGATGAAGAACAAGATCGGTTCAGACACTACACATATCAGCACCTCTAAACTGGATGCCCAGACCATGATCTATGAAACCGGGGTGGGAAAAAGGAAGGGCGAAATCCTGACCAGCCTTAGTTCAGGTGACAGTGTTGTATACCATACCATTGAGCACAAACAAGCCGGGCATAAAAAGGCTCTGGTTTTTGAAGCGGACCCTGTAACCCAGATTGAGCTGGTGCAGCAGTACACCGGCAGACTTAAAGCTAACAAGCCGGTTATTGGTATTATGAATGTCGAGAGCACAGGCTACTATGTGCCTAAAGGAACGGGCAGGAGCTTTATCGAGACATATAAGCTAAATGCTAAAATAGATGCCCCTCCCCGGGGAGGGGAAGTAATTGGTTATGAATACATAAGAATTACTAAAGAGGGCATTCAGACCATAGTGGAAAACGCCAATAAAATCGATAACCAGATCATGATCATTAATGAGCAGGGCGCGACCGGCAAGAACTACCAGGCGCACATGACTCTGGTGGTTCGTAATGGACATGCCCTGACCTCGGACGTGCTGACGCAGCTTCTGCTGCGTACCGGCCGGAGCGGCAAGTCCAGTACAGAGAGTTGGGATACTACCCGTTATGTGTGCGTTGAAGCCCGGGAAATGTTCAATACAGTGGAGACGGCTAAAGGGAGGCTCTCTGAAATTAGAGAGCTCGCGAAGGTGGATACGACCGCAGATCACGCCCTGATTAAGCTGTTAGAGAGCTATCAAAAAATCAAGGCGGAGAACATAACCCCGAGGGACTTACTGGAAATCAACGCGAAATACAGACAGATGGAACTGATCGGCGATTCCACCCGCTTTTCTGTCCAGGATACCTTCCGGGACCAGATTGTAATCGATCCTTTCAAGCAGATATTAAGGCAGATGAAAAATCCGTCTGCCAAGGCCGGGGAAATTCTGAATGCGGAGCTGACCAGAGTTCTCAATCCCAAGGCTGCTGAAACTGCGGATATTATGTTGCGCAGCCGCAGCGAACAGTTACCAACCGATATAAACAGGTATTATGCCCAACAGACTTTTCGTGGCAGTATACGCGAAGCTAAAACGGCCTGGAAAAATGTTGTTTATAGTTCAATACGTAGTCCCAAGGCATGGTTCAGTCAGAACATCCTGTACTCCGGCCGGCAGTTGATAAGTCTTTACCGTGCTGATTTATATGTAAGCCGTGGAAAAACAGCAGAGGTCCAAAAGGGCGCCATTCTGGCGGAAACCAGGAATCTCCTGGAATTATACCAGTTGGGCGAGAATATGATGAAGCGTGTGCTTTCCCGCGAAGCCGGCGGCGCGGAAATAAACGCCATGCGCAACCAGGTGAGCAAAATCGCTGAAGCGGTTAAAGACAGTGAGCTGGCTATAACTAAGACGGAACAGAAAACTCTGGGGGATACCTGGAAAGCGAGCCATAAACAATTCAAAAATCTCCCCAAGTTAAACAATGGGATGAGTTGGACGGTTGCCATGGTCGCACAGCGTCTGAACTTGCAAAAAACCGATGGCACGCCTGACCTGGACACGGCGCGCCTTATTATGGCCCCCAACTATGGCCAGGCAGTGCGTATGATTCAAGGCGATCTCTTGCTTTTCAACAAATATATCGACCAGGAGATGTCACCCGGACTGTCAGAGGCACAAAAAATCGAGGTACAAGAAATCGGTGTGAGAAGAATAGGAACTTTCCTGCGAACGCTCCCCCTGGTCCACGGATTTTTGCAGAGCTGGGATACCCGGGCTATGAACAAGGCGCAGTATCGCCAGCTACCGCAGGCCATAGCCGGGCTGGAGGCGCTTATACATCAGAAGCAAGCAGCTACAGAACCAGTAACCGCAGCCGCAGCCGCGGCCGGAGTGGCAGCCGCGGCCGCGGTCGCGGCCCAGGCAGCCGAGCAAGAGGTTATAACTTACCAGGGCCGGAGTATGACCCCGGAACAGGCCCAAAAGTATCTTGCCCATATGCAAGCCGGGCAGGAAGACCTGCAAGGTCGTTAT
>DAOVYW010000014.1 GCA_030635415.1 Candidatus Firestoneibacteriota bacterium | reverse complement strand
AGGTCTTATCAAACCAGGGTATGGCATGGCTTAAGGTTTCATAATCCAAAAAATAGAGCGGATACTGCAAGGTCTCCAGAAATGATTTTATGTTCTGTTCTTCTTTATGGATTTCATTTTTCTTATACGCGTTAATGTCAATCCGCTGTTTCTCCGTCAATGCAAATTGTCCGGGAATGTCTTGGATCCGGCAAATATTACCGGCGATCAATTCCTGCAGTTTTTCCCCCTTAAATAATGAATAAACCGAATAATCCGGGATTTGCTTCCAGCAATGATGCTTAAATTCACATTCAAAGGGATCATTACAATGGGACCCGACCGGCTGAGAAGGTTCATGGTTTTGCGCAATAATTGTCAGCAACTCATTTATTTTTGTATGCACTGCCGCCTGCCGGTCTCTTACCGGCTTGGTAAGATCTTCCATTTTAAAATAGTCCGGCGGATTAATCGGGCCGTTTTTAACAAAACCTTTGTTCACGTATATCAACCGGCAGGTTTCCACGGAAAAACCGGCTTGTTCAAAAATAACCAGCTGAACCGCCATATCCTCTAAATGATATGGTTTAACGCTGGTCGAACTTTTTACTTCAATCAGTTCCCAGGCATCCTCATTATTCGCTTTTTTCAAAATATCTATCCGGCCATAAAGTCCGTCCCGCGTGCAAGCCGCAGCTTCAAATAATATGCTTGCCCCGGATGCGATCTCTTTTTGGGTGTCATTAACAAATTTGGCAATCTCATAAAACTTCCCTTTGATTTCCACCCCGGGGGGATAAAGCTGCTTGGCCAACTCCCCTACCTCATGACCCGCATCAAACAAAGCCTGTTTGGCCGCATCAATTTTCGGGATTAAATCTTTGCGGTTTTTAAAATACCATAATGCCAATGGACACTGCAGGCCTTTAATATATTGTGATTTTGATAATCTGATCCGGGGACAAACCATGATTACTCCTCTTTTCAATCAAATATCCCACTACTCAAACTCCACTTCCCACTCCGTCACCCACCGGTCGCCGGCTAGTTCCCAATGGCCGTGGCGTAATTCAAAATAAAAAGTCACTGGATTCCAGAGATAGGTTCGCTCCGGCGCATCAAGAAAATGGTAGGCTATAAATATCTGATAATGCGCGCTGGTCCGCTGAGAGTTATCGTACTTGGCTTCGGCATCTTTTTGCTTGGTGGCCAGGAACAATTCTTCCGGAAATCGGCTGGGCAGGCGTTTTCGCAACGCCTCCCGTCCCCATTCCAACTTTTCCGGCAGGGTTTTCCGGAGCATTAATTCAAATTGCGCTTTTAATTCTTCTTCCACATCATTGGCGCGGATATCATAGGTTCTTTTAAAGACCTCCGGGCCCCAGCAAACAACAATCAATCCCACCAGCACGAAGCTGAATCCAATCCAGAAAGAGCTGGCCCTTATCATTTGGTTTAAGAGAACAACCACCGGACGTTCAGGTCTTTTATTGTCGCTGTCCGGGAATGGTGTTTGTTCCGGGTGAATCGGCATCCGGCACCTCCTGTAATTCCCATAATTTTACGGCCCGGGCGAACACCTCGTCAACCGAAAGATCGTCCAGGCAAGCCCGGGTCGACATACCGCACTTCTCCGAATGGCAGGGCCGGCACGGGGTATCATAAAAAACCGCCTGATGGCGCGGAGAATTCGGATTATTATTAACGAAATCCGTAGGCCCGTAACAAATCAAGGTTGGGATTTTAAAAGCCTCGGCAAAATATTTTGGACCCGAATCATTCCCCAGGTAAAGCCGGCTTTGCCCGATAACCGCTGCCAGTTGACGCAACGGCAGACCGACCACCGGAATATGCAAAACTCCTTTTAGCGTATCCCGGCAAGCCGTAATTAAAGGCTGTTCTTGCGGTGTGCCTGTGATTAATACCTGGCAGCCGGTAGACCGGACAAGTTTGCGCGCCACCTGGCCAAAGCGTTCGGCTCCCCATTGTTTTAAAGGCCATCCGCCGCCAGGCGACACAACCAAGCTGGGGCGCCGGGGATCCCACCGACGTTCCCGCAGGTATTGCCACGCTTGATCCCGGTCGCGTTCCGTGACAAAAAACTCCAGGGCATTATTGCCGCCTTGCCATCCCAGAACCCGCGCAAACTGAAGATTCAAGTCCACCACATAGCGACAGGCAGCCTTGATTTTATGGGTGTAAAAATACTTCCGGCCGCGCAAGTTAAATCCCATCCGGATGGGAATTCCGGCCCCGGCTCCCCATAAGGCGGTTCGCAGGCTGCCGTAAAGATCAATAAATAAATCTATCTTCCGTTTTCGGAAATTTCTGATAGTATCCCATTGTTGTTTAAAAGCGCTGCGGACCCCATTTTTTTGAAGCTTTGATCCGGGATGTCCCCAAAATTCATCCACCCGGGGATTGGTTTCGAACAATTCATGATAAATTTCATCCGCGACCACGGTAAGGCGAGCCTGTGGATATAATTGCTTAAGGGCGCGCAGCAGCGGAAAAACCGCGAGAATATCCCCCAGGGTCCGGAGTTTTACTACCATGATATTATTAATTGCGCGGGCTGTCATTTATAATTAATTCCTCGAAATATGTCTATAGTAGTATTTTGGGTCATTCGTTTTTTTACACTAATACCGGCGCTATTCTTCAAGAAAAAGTTCATTAATCCTATCAAGCCTTGGCGTAGGGGCGTTTAATTAAACGCCCCTACAACTACCGGCGAGGTCATAACAACTAATATTTGAAAAACTTTCATGCCTCGGATTTTTTTGTAGACACCCTCTGTTTTTTCATCAGCACTTCCTTGATTGTTACCATTACCATGTCCGGGGTGAGATTATCCCAGCAAATTGTGTTTTCGCAAATATCCTTGTGACACGGCCAGCACTCCGGGGCCTGGTGGATCGCCCGATGCCCGGTACGCTCGGAATAAGGAAACCACACAGCTGGATCTCCAGGCCCAAAAAGCCCGATGGTGGGAGTTCCTACTGCCGGGCCCACGTGCATGGGAAAAGCATCATTGGATAAAATCACCGCGCAGTGGGACCATAGCGCGGCCAGACGGGCGGGCGGCAGACCTTCCACGCTCAGAGAGAGTTTGGCTGCCGCATGCATATACTCCATTTTAATGTCTTTTTCCCGGGGGCCAAAAACAAACATGGCTTTCAAGCCCAACTCCCGGGGAGCCCGGCTAGCGATTTCCAGAAAGTTTTTCAGCGGCCATCTTTTAGCGGGATGGCTTCCTCCGGGAAACAGGCCCAGTATTTTACCCGAACTTACGCCCCGCTCCCGGAAAAATCCCTTTATCCAGTAATGGTCTTCCTCGGCCATTACCCATCGGGGGCGGAGCGAAAGCTTCTTCATGCCAAAACAGCGCAAGATATCAAAAAACGACTCCTGGGCCGGTCGTGGCCCAGGGCGGTCTGGACGGGTTCGCATATGGTAAAAAATGTCCCAGCCGGTTACTTGCGGACCTATCTTAAACCGGGCCCCGCTGAAAAAAGCCAGCCAGGCCGTGCGGGGATTGCCGAATAAATCACAGACCGCATCATAGTCCTGCGTCCGAAGATACCGGACAGTTTTCCACCAGGCTGCCAAATTATGACGGGGAAGCGAGATAACATTGCTCCAGGCCGGCTCGCCCCTGGCTGACCCGACCGAAGCGGGTTCAGTCAGTAAATCAACTTTGGCCTGAGAATAATCCCTTTTAACCAAGCGCGGCAGGGATGAGGCTAATAATACATCTCCCCTAAATCGCGGCCTTAAAAAAAGCAGCCTTGGCCGCTCGGGTAGTTTCCAAGCCGGGCCCTGCGGATCATTATAAGCATAAGCGGGCAACAGGCCGGTTAAAAAATAAATGATGGCAATGACCTGCGATGTTCCGAAATTGAACTCAAACATGCCATTTATAAAAAATCCGACAAAAGCGGCGGTCAATCCCAGTACTGCTCCGGCCCGTTCCGGAGACAGATCGCGGCAGTGCCGCCAAGCTCGAAATCCGAATACTATCACTGTTATCGCCCACCATAGATAAACTCCCGTGGCCAACAGTCCTCCGTTAATGGCCATCTGTAAGAGCGTATTATGAACATGAGGCGGACGCTGTTCTCTCGCCTCGGGATTTGCATAGCGTCCGTAATCCTCCGAAAGGTTATCCACTCCATAGCCGCGCATCGGCTGATCCCGCAAAAGCTGCAAGCCCGTTTTCCACATATAACGCCGTTCTGCGTTACTGCAATGGTATTTAGACGTCAGGGAAAAGACCCGTTGGGTAATGGGATTTTGGGGCCAAACAATCAAGAAGACCAAGCCGGCGGCCAGAAGCGCGGCGGGTAGACGCCAATCCCGGAAAATCCCCAGTAGCAGCAATCCTGCCATTGCCCCGATCCATGAGGAACGAGTATAAGTAAAAAGCAAAGCCAGGCCCAGGATCGCCGCGCCGGTCAACCATAACCACTTGGCTCTATCCCGGCTGTGTAGTAATCGTGCTGTTGCCAGAATAAATCCGAGCATATACATGCCCCCGGCTGCCATGTAATCTCCGGAAAACGAGGTAACGCGTCCTCCATCCCGACCGGCGAGGTGGACACAAATCGACCATAAAGCGCAAACTATTGCTCCTATGATGAAAAAATCAATGATACGTCCGGACTTAACCGGATGACGGATTGAAGCGGCGGTCAGAAAAAATATGGACATGATACCGATTTTTTTTAGGCCAAAAATACTGGGATTCAGCCGGCCGGCCCATAATGAAGAAGCGAACAGTATTGCGGCTAAGCAAATCAGGGGCCAGTTCATGGGAGTTTTGACCAGGCTCCATTTTTTCCGGAGCCCCATACCCAGTAACCAGGCAGCCACTGCCACGTAGATAATATTCTGAAGACTAATGCTGGCCACCGCAACCATGGCAAACATGGGCAGGGCCCAGCCGACCATGCGTTCAGCGCCTAACGCGGCCCGGCCGCGGGAATCTTTATCTACTGGTTGGGATGGCATTGTCATTTTTTCCAAATTCGAATATTTCATGCTGTCTTATAATTCCTCGAAAGATTGAGATGTACCCATATGTGACGTAGGGGCGTTTAATTAAACGCCCCTACAACTAATATATGCCACCCACGGATTGTAGGGGCGACGCCTGCGTCGCCCCTACAACTGCCAATGATTCCATAACCGGCGGCAAGATATTACTTCAAGCATTCTGTCTTTCACACTCATCGTTTTTTCCAGGCTCTATAGGATAAATACCAGGGCGAAACTTTGCGCCGGAAATCCCATAAAGAATCGGTGGGTTTCACATATACCCGGCGCAAGGCTAAAAGATCAGCGGTTACGGAAGATGTTCCCGGCGAGATGGCACAGGCCGCGCCATATCCGGCGCTTTGCACTGCCAGCCGGGCCGGTTCATTCCAACTGCCAAAAGGATACGCGAAAACCTCCACCGGTTGTTCCAGTTTTTTTTCCAGCTCCTGTTTGGAATCCGCTGTCTCCCGCCTTAATTGTTCTCCGGAAAGGTCCGTCATATTCAAATGCTCCGTGCCGTGCGATCCGATCTCCCAGCCGGCGTCTGCCAGATTCCGCAACTCGGAAATTCCCAGGCATGTCAGGCGTGGCAGATTTTGGCCGTCATCCCAGAAATTATACCGCCCCACAGCCCGGGACACCACAAAAACCGTGGCCGTAAAACCCACGGCTGCCAGGATCGGCCGGGCCCATTCGAACACCGAGACATAGGCATCATCAAAGGTAATAATCAAAGGACGAGCCGGCAGCAGCGTCTTATCCCGGCAGCTCCCGGACAGGCGGGCCAGCGTGATGGTTTGATAGCCCTGTTTTTTTAACCAAGCCATTTGGGCCTGAAATGCCTTGACCGTTACTGCCAGATCCGAGCACTTATCCGGTTCGAGCTGGATTCTATGATACATTAAAACCGGAAGATTCATGTTCTGGGCTTCATTTTTCCGGTATCTTCATGGCCACAAATATGGTGTAATCATGTCGTTTGATCAGAAGCAACAAATCATCGCCGGGTTTTAGAGCTTTTAAAAGACGCTGGAAATCTTTTTGATTGCTTACCCTGATATGGTTCACCTCATGGATAATATCGCCCGGAGAAATGCCGGCTGCCTCGGCCGGACTCCCGGTCTGTACCGCTTTTACTACCACGCCGGATAAAATGCCGGTTCCCAGCCGGCGGGCTGTCTCCTGGGTAAGGTTTTCAACTTCCAGTCCCAGTAATTTGTTTCTGGTTTTTGAAACCGGCTCGCCCACGGACTTGGCTATTGTCCGTCCCTCAGCCTTAGCCTGATCGCCCATCCGGATTTTGATCCGTTTTTTTGACCCATTCCGAATAATTCGCAGAGTCACGGTCTCATTTTCATCAGCCTGAGCCACCAGACGTTGCAAATCATTGGGCGAATCAACTGCCTTGCCATTGAATCTTACGACTACGTCACCTGCTTTCAGTCCGGCTTTCGCGGCCGGCCCACCTTCTACTACCGCACTCAAAAGCACGCCTTTAATGCTTTTAAGCCTAAAGTGCCTGGCCAATTCCGGGGTCAGGGCCTGGATATAAACACCCATCCATCCCCTGTGAACCACTCCGGTATTTACTATATCCCGGTAGATCTTGGCGGCCATATTAATAGGGATGGCAAAACCTATGCCCAGTGAACCTCCGGACCGGCTGAATATGGCAGTATTTATACCTATCACCCGGCCCTGCATATCAACCAACGGCCCTCCGGAATTGCCGGGATTAATGGAAGCATCCGTCTGGAGAAAATTATCATAAGGTCCTTGTCCGATAGTCCGGCCTTTGGCGCTGATAATCCCAGCAGTTACGGTCTGTTCCAGGCCAAAGGGACTGCCCAGGGCAACTACCCAATCCCCAACCCGCACCTGGTCGGAATCTCCCATTTCCGCGGCTGGCCAGATCTTACGGCCCTGTAATTTTATTATTGCCAGATCGGTCTTAGGATCAGTCCCCACGACCTTGGCCTGATATTCCTCGCCATCCTTGAGTTTAACCAGGATTTCACTTCCCTTTTCCACCACATGACTGTTGGTTAAAACATATCCCCGCTTGTCCACAATTACGCCGGATCCCAAGCTGGTACTCTTTTGAGCAGGCATCTCCTCGCGAAATCCGCGGGGTCCGAAAAAATGCTCAAAAAATTCCTGGGTAAAGGGATCATTAAACATTCTCTGCCTCCCGGAAAAAGACCGGCTGACAATACGCACGGCACTGATATTCACCACAGCCGGACTGATTTTTTTCGCCACCTCGGCAAAAGATTCCGGAACCATGCGCGTTCCGGCCATGGCAGGACTGATGGTAAATATTCCCGCCAGGATTATAAGCCCTGCGGTAATACCCAATGTTTTTTTCATTTTCCATGCCTCCTTATGAAAATTTCCCCAGCACCGGCGGGCGGACGTGGAAGTCCGCGCCTACATTATTAACGCAAATTATATGATCGTAGGGGCCGGACCCATGATTTTAACATTGCACTAAATTAGAACCCCTTTCCCATACCTTGGTTCACCATCCCCAAAGCAAAACCCCGGGGAGAACAGCTCTCCACCGGGGTTTCAGGGAATATTTTCTTTCAAGCTTTATTGCTTGTTGTCATCCACAATCTCCGCGTCAACCGTTTTTTCTTCATTCTCCGGAGACGGGCCTGTGCCTGGTTCTTGAGAAGGTTCCGGTCCGCCGTTTCCACCGGCCTGGTCCCGGGCGGTCTGCTGATAAAGCTCGGTAGAAATTTTCTGGAATATTTGATTAAGTTCATCCATGCTGCTCTTTATTTCATTAATATCATTTCCTTTGGCCGCTTCCCGAAGCCGTCCCTGGGCGCTTTCTATTTTGGTCTTGGCTTCGGCCGGAACCTTATCGCCTAAATCCTTCAAGGTCTTCTCCGTATTGTACAATAAGCTGTCGGCCTGGTTCTTGAAGTCAATCATTTCCCGTTGTTTTTTATCCTCCTCGCTGTGTGTCTCAGCGTCTTTCACCATCTTGTCGATCTCGGCCTGACCCAAGCCGGAACTGGCGGTAATGGTTATTTTTTGCTCCCGCCCGGTTCCCATATCCTTGGCGCTGACGTTTAAAATTCCATTGGCGTCAATATCAAAAGACACCTCAATCTGAGGCACCCCCCGGGGAGCCGGCGGAATGCCGTCCAAATGAAAACGCCCGATGGTTTTATTGTCCCGCGACATTTCGCGTTCACCCTGCAGTACGTGAATCTCCACGGTGGACTGATTTTCCGCGGCCGTAGAAAATATTTCGCTCTTCCGCGTGGGTATGGTGGTGTTGCGTTCTATCAGGCGTGTGGAGATATTGCCCAGGGTCTCCAGCCCCAAAGACAGCGGCGTCACGTCCAGCAGCAGGACATCCCTAACATCCCCCTTGAGCACTCCCGCCTGGATGGCCGCGCCGATAGCCACTACTTCGTCCGGATTTACGCCCTTGTTCGGTTCGCAGCCGAAGTTCTCTTTTACTTTCTGCTGTACTGCCGGCATCCGCGTCTGTCCGCCCACTAAGATTACTTCCTGGATATCCCGAGCCGCGAGTCCGGCGTCCTTTAAAGCCTTCTCGATTGGAGCCGAGGTCCGCTCTATCAGGGAAGCGGTCAACTGTTCCAGCTTGGCCCGGCTGAGCATGACATTAAGGTGCTTGGGAACCGAATCCTCCGCCGTAATAAAAGGAAGATTGATTTCGGTCTGCATCACCGAGGAAAGCTCGCATTTGGCCTTCTCCGCCGCTTCTTTCAATCGTTGCAGCGCCATTTTATCCCGGCGCAAATCAATTCCGTTATCCTTCTTGAATTCATCCGCCAGCCATTCGATCACCGCTTGATCGAAATCGTCTCCTCCCAGGTGAGTATCTCCATTAGTGGATTTAACCTCGAAAACGCCGTCACCCAGTTCGAGAATTGAAATATCAAACGTTCCTCCTCCCAGATCATAAACCGCGATTTTCTCACTCTTTTTCTTATCCATACCGTAAGCCAAAGACGCGGCGGTCGGTTCATTAATGATCCGGAGCACATTCAAACCCGCAATTTTCCCCGCATCCTTGGTAGCCTGGCGCTGGCTGTCATTGAAATAGGCTGGTACGGTAATCACGGCTTCATTGACCTTTTCCCCCAAATAGGCCTCGGCATCAGCTTTGAGTTTTTGCAGAATCATGGCCGAAATTTCAGGCGGAGCATAATTCTTTCCCTGGGCCTCAACCTGCACATCACCATTAGGCGCAGCCTTGGTCTTAAAAGGAACCATGGCTTCTTCCATTTCTGCTTCATCATACCGCCGGCCTACGAAGCGCTTAATGGAAAATATCGTATTCTCCGGATTGGTTACGGCCTGGCGTTTAGCCGCCTGTCCACATAGACGTTCGCCGCTCTTGGTAAATGCTACGACCGAAGGTGTGGTCCGGGATCCTTCGGCATTGGAAATAACTACTGCTTCTCCGCCCTGCATAACCGCCATGCAGGAATTAGTAGTGCCTAAATCTATTCCTATTACTTTAGCCATAATTTTAAATCCTCCTTAAATAAAAAATAAAATGGTTAATATTCCTTAATACCAATATAGAAAGCAAAAAACATGCCATATCTGACCATACTTTTCAAGTTATTTCAATCTTAAAATTTAAGCTGTTACCTTAAATTTTAAGTAACCAGGCAGTCTTGGCTGAACTTTGCAGACAACCAAGTGTTTCATTCTGATAAAACAGCGTTTCATAATGAGACCTTCCGCAACCCTATTTAAAATTTTCCAGTTTATATGTTTTTATTTTTCTCCAAAGGGTTGAGCGGCTGATGCCTAATTGTTTAGCCGCCTCGGTCTGATTACCATCATTATGTGTAAGCGCCTGTTTTATCAAATCTTCCTCCGCTCTTTGAATACTGACTTCCTTATCCTTGGGCGGACCCTCTATCGCCAACTGCGCCTTCTGGAAAACCTGGGGAGGCAACGATGTCTTGCCGATCACATTATCCTCGGAAAGCAATACCCCATGCTGAATAATATTCTCCAATTCACGTATATTCCCCGGGTAATCGTAATGTATCAACCCATAGACAGCCTCCCGGGTAATGGAGATCACACTTCTTTTGAAACGCCGGTTGTACTTTTCCAGAAAATATTTTATCAACAAGGGAATATCTTCCGGCCGCTCCCGCAGAGGAGGAATATGAATATTAATTACATGGATGCGATAAAAAAGGTCCTCGCGGAAATTCCCGTTTTTCACTGCCTCCCGCAGATCGCGGTTGGTCGCGGCCAGGATACGGACATCCACCGGCGTCTCCTCGGAACCGCCCAGAGGCCGCACTTTACCTTCTTCGAATATCCGTAAAAGCTTAGCCTGCAAGCCGGGCGAAAGTTCCCCGATTTCGTCCAGAAAAAAAGATCCATGGTTCGCCTGCTCAAAAAGTCCGCGCCGGTCAGAGACGGCTCCGGTAAAGGCCCCCTTCTTGACACCGAATAATTCCGACTCCAGCAGATTCTCAGGTATGGCCGCGCAGTTGACTGCCACAAAAGTTTGATTTGCCCGGTCTGAAAGACGGTGAATGGCACGGGCCACCAACTCCTTACCCACACCGGTCTCTCCCGTAATCAATATGGATGAATCCGTTGGCGCTACCCGGGACGCCATTAAAAAAACCTTTTTAACTTTTTCGCTGCGGCCGATAACGCCATCAGCATATAAATCCATTTCCTCGGTCGCGGGCCACCAGCGAAAATCGCCCGCCGTTTCCCGCTGTTCCCATTCCACTATTACTTGTTTAAGCGTTTCCTCCTGCAGCGGCAGGGTTAAGTAGAAATCCGCCCCCCTCTGAATCGCCGTGGCTGCGCTTCCAATGCCGCTCTCCGTCGTCAGCCAGAGAATTTTATAGGTTCCGCCTTCGCGCAACATGGAAACCATATCCATATCCCCGCCTACCGCGCCGGCATCAAGAATTACTATGGAATAATCAGCCAGACCAATTTGGTCCAGCAGAGCACTTTTATCCCAAAACTCATCACAACGATATCGGGCTGGATTCATGTTCTGCTGGAAAAAATCCTTTAGCTCACGGTCTTTCGAAAAAATAATCGCTTTTTGCATGATTCCTCTTCCCGCCTCCCATCATTTAGGAGAGTATAAAATAATTCGCGCGAATTTCACCATCCGCAGGAGCCGTCGAATCCGCCAGGGCTCCTGACCCAGGCGAAACAACCACTCCAGCCCGCTTTTACGCATAATCCTGGGAGCTCGTTTTAAATCTCCGCACAGCACATCAAAAGATCCGCCAATACCGAGTGCTACTCCTGCCTGTAATTGATTCCTATAGCGGTCTATAAATTTTTCCTGACGAGGCTGCCCTAAACCCACTAGCAATAACCCGACCGAGGAACGGTTAATCTCCGTGATAATTCCATGCTCTTCACCGGCTTCCCAGAAACCATGCCGGACCCCGGCCACTATCAGGCCGGGATAATGTTCCTGCAGACGGGCCGCCGCGCGGCTCGCAACTCCGGGCCGTCCCCCTAAGAAAAACACGCTTTGCCGCTCCTGCCGGCAAATTTTGCATAACTCGGGGATTAAATCCACCCCAGCCACGCGTTCCGGCTTTTTTCCGGTTAAACAGCGCACGCCCCATACCGCGCCCACCCCATCCGCCAAGGTCATATCCGCCCGGGCCAGTGTCCGGGCATAATCCGAATCTTCGTAAGCCAGTAAAAAACTAAGCGCGTTTAAAGTATAAATAGTTTGACAAGCCACAACTGTTAACTCGAGGTAATATCCCGTAAGTAATTCAGCAACGGCTCCCGGGCAGACTTATCTTTCAGGGCATACGCCAAGGTGGCTTTAACAAATTCCAGCTTGTTCCCAATATCATGACGCCGGCCTTCAAACTGCCAAGCGTAAACCGGATGGCAACGGTTCAAACGGCGGAGCGCATCAGTTAATTGGATTTCGCCGGATGTGCCCGGCCGGGTTTTTTCCAGAAATCCGAAGATATCCGGGGTTAACAAATACCGGCCTACAATTCCCAAACGGGATGGCGCCTGGGAGGACGACGGTTTTTCGATTAGATCCAGAACCTTATAAAGCCGGTTGGATATGACCTCAGGTTTAATAATGCCATAGGCCTTGGTCCGGGCCCGCGGGATCTCTTCTACAGCCAGCACCGGAGCCTGATATTTTTCCCAGATTTTCATCAGCTGCATTATCGCCGGACGGGGATGGTCTATGATATCATCGCCCAGAAAAACCGCGAATGGTTCATTGCCGACAAAGCTCTTTGCACAAAGAACCGCGTGCCCCAAACCCCTGGCCTCTTTCTGGCGGACATAATGCAAATTTACCATGTCCGAAATTTCGCGAACCGTTTGCAGAGCTATCCGCTTTCCTTGAGACTTAAGATTTTCCTCAAGCTCGATGGAACGGTCAAAGTGGTTTTCAATGGCCTGTTTTCCCCGGCCGGTTACGACCAGGATATCGCGGATCCCGGCCGCCACAGCTTCTTCAATTACGTACTGGATGGCCGGTTTATCATATATGGGAAGCATTTCTTTAGGTTGAGCTTTGGTCGCCGGAAGAAAGCGGGTTCCCAAACCGGCTGCCGGTACCACGGCCTTGGTTATTTGTTTTAACGGGTATCGGCAGTCGGCCGGTGATTTTAATTTACTTAACCGCTTTTTCATCGCAGCCTTCTTTGTCCTGAATTTGATTCTGCAAGCAGTTTTCTATCTCTTTAGTCGTGGCACAAGCTAAAACTTCTTCCGCCAGTTCACGGCTCCGGGCCAGGTGAATTTCACGGATAACTTTTTTTATCTGGGGCACAAAAGACGGCTCAGTGGAAAATTCATCCAACCCCATGCCAAACAATAAAGCCGTCAATTGGGGATCAGCCGCCATTTCGCCGCATATCCCCACCCAGATGCGTTCATTATGCCCGGCTTCGATGGTTTTTTTTATCAGCCGTAAAATAGCCGGATGCAGAGGATTATAAAGATATGCGACTTTTTCATTAATGCGGTCAACGGCCATTGTATATTGGATAAGGTCATTCGTCCCAATCGAAAAGAAATCAGCTTCCCGAGCCAGGACATCAGCCGTCAAAGCGGCGGACGGCAGTTCAATCATCAAGCCGGTTTCCATGTGTTTATCAAAAGCTATCCGCCGCCGGCTCAGTTCTTGCCGAACTTCATTCAGAACCGCCTTGGCTTGGCGTAATTCCTCGACATCCGAGATCAAGGGAAACATAATTTTAATTTTTCCAAACTGGGAAGCCCGCAAAATCGCCCTTAATTGGGTTTTGAACAACTCAATATATGTCAGGCAAAGCCGGATGGCCCGGAGTCCCAGAAAGGGATTCGTCTCCGCCGAGGTCCCCAGACGTGAAAGAAATTTATCCCCACCCAGATCCATGGTCCGGATAATAGTGCTGTAAGGAAGACTTTGGCGGGCGACTTGGCAATAGGCTTCAAATTGCTCATCCTCGCTGGGGAGATCACGCCGATTCATATATAAAAACTCGGTGCGAAAAAGCCCCACGCCTTCGGCTCCATACTTCCGGGCCTTGCGGACATCCTCGGGAAATTCGATATTGGCCGCTACATTTAACCGGTATCCATCCCGGCTTACCGCCGTAATACCCTTAAGTTTGCGAAGCTTGCGGGAAGCCTGGAGATTTCTTTGCTGCGCCTGGCGATACTGCGTTAATATCCTGGTATCCGCATTGACAATCACCAGGCCGGCTGAACCATCAACTATCAAGGTATCTCCGGTTTCAACCATGTCCGTGATATTTTTCAGGCCCACCACTGCCGGAATCTCGAGAGAGCGGGCCATAATGGCCGCATGCGAGGTCTTGCCGCCGATATCCGTGGCAAAACCGACCACACGCTCGCGCCGCATGGAGGCAGTTTGTGCCGGAGCCAGGTCTTTCGCTATCATTATAATATCATGCTCAGCGCCCGTGAGCAGCCGCTTAGCCTGACCGGTCAGATTGCGCAGCAATCGCGCGACCACGTCGTTGATATCGGAAGCACGTTCTCTCAGATATTCGTCTTTCGCCTCCGTGAATTGGCGTCCCAGGCCGGAAGCTATCTCCTGCAAAACATACTCGGCATTGCAGCGTTGCGCCCGGATCTGCTCCATAGTAGCCTGAACCAGCAAGGGATCCTGCAAAACATGCAGATAAGCATTGAATATTTCCGCTTCCTTGAATCCCACCTCCTGGGCCACCCGGCGCTTAATATTCTCGATTTCATGCCGCGTAGCATCTACGGCGGCCTGCCAACGATCCAACTCCTTATTTATTCCGCCCTCGGTGATCCGGTACTTGCGAATCTGGAATTCAGGGAATCCCACCAGATAAGCGGTGCCAATGGTAATCCCGGGCGAAGCCGCAATTCCTTGATATCTGCTCTCCATAACGCTGTTTATTCCTTTTCTCCGAAACGATTCCGGATCAAGGCCGCCAGTTTTTCCAGCGCCTCGATCTCATTCTCGCCGTCGGTCAATACTGTCACCCTGGAACCGCAGGCCGCTCCCAGAGTCATAATCCCCATAATGCTCTTGGCGTTGATTTTCTCCTGACCCGCTTTGCGAAGAAAAACCTGGCAGGGAAACTTATTGGCGGTCTCGATAAAAACAGCCGCCGCGCGCAAGTGCAGGCCCAATTTATTCTCAATAGTTACTTCCTGCTCCACCATCCGGTTCCTCTCCTACGCATTCTCCGGTTAATTAATTCCGGTTGCGGAAATGTATTTTTAGCTGGCTCCCCGCGTTTTGTCATTCTGAGCCGAAGGCGAAGAATCTCCAGGAGACCTGGTAATTCAGGCATTTGCCTGGAGATTCCTCACTATGTTCGGAATGACAACCTTAAGCAAACACACCTTCCCGCAACAGAAACTGGTCAACTATACCAGCCCGGCATAAGCCGCCAGAATTGCCAGTCCTACCAGCCCGTAAAACAACCAGGCAGCGGATATGCCCTGCCGCAGACCTAAATACAATAATCCTACTAAAAATCCCATGAGAACCACGCCGAGAATCCGGGAGTCAAAAATCCGCCATCCATTTAAAAGAGGATAGGCTGAGATTACCATGCCCAGCATTACGGCCATAAAAAGACTCAGACAGCGCGCGATCTTTTGCGGATTAAAACGGCGTAATTTCTTGACAATCCCAACTCCCTGATTATAGCCTAAAAATACCCCGCCGATACGCAATCCCAAATGAGCTATAGAATAGAGACCTAAAAAACATATGGGACCAAGTATGACTAACCAGAACTGATTCCAAGACCCAAACAGCACTATGCTCACCCCGATCAACGCCAAAGCCGGCCGGAGCATGGCCCAGTAGACAACATCTCCCAGGGCGGCCAACGGGCCCATCATCCCGATCTTGACCCGTATGGCTTCCCGGGCCTCATCATCTCCCGCCTGCGCAGCCTGCTCCTCTAATTTAGCCACCACTCCTAAAATAATTGAGGCGCTGTAGGGATGAGTGTTAAAAAACTCCAGGTGTCTTTTAATGGCCTTTTGCTGAATCCGTGGTTCCGGGAACAGCGCTTTAATAACCGGACTAATAGCAAAACAGAAGCCCAAATTCTGCATACGCTGAAAATTCCAGCCGGCCTGTATGAAAAAAGAACGCCAAGCTATTGCTGTCAAGGTCCGGTTTGTCAGACGGGAAACCGAAGTATTCACTATTTTCTCCTCCAGCAGGCCATGACCATCACTCCGGCTATAGCCGTTGTCAGCGCCAGTATGATTTTGCCAGGCCAAATCAGCAGCAACAGGCCGACCGAAAAAAAAGCCGCCACCATCCACCAGTGTACCCGGTCTTTGGCGATTATTTCCAGGATCACTGAAAAAGCCAGGGCCGGTATAATCCAAAAAACCAGCCCTAATCCTTTGACGACCTGGGCAGGTAAACTTCCGGAGAGTTTCACTGCCAGCCAGACTCCCGGACCCAGCCAAAGAAGATAAATCAAGAAATTTCTTAAAAAAGCCGGACCCAGCCCGGCTAAATTTGCCCATGCTATGCCGGTTAAACCGTATTTACTTCCCAAGCTCTCCGCACTTTGGTCTAAACGGACATTAAAGTGACGGGTTGCAATATCCAGCTTTCCAGATAATACTCCGGCCGGGATAGACATCCCCAAGGCTAATACCATACTGGGGCCAAGCTGAAATCCATATTGACTAACCAGTGTCAGTGTCAAGATCACAGTCACACCGCCGGTCACTGTATAATCAGGCGGAACATAAGCCCCTACCGGCATGATACTGATCCAGATCAATTGTATTAAAGCACCGACTAAAACCCCGTTGGGCACATCCCCAAGCAGAGCGCCGAAAATACCACCTATTACCAGGGGCTGGGCAACCATAAACTGGCCCACCATGGCGTAATCCAATGCCAGAACCGCTCCCAGGACTGAAAGCCACACTATCTGATCCAAAGCTGAACTCCCTAAAGCTGAACTCCCTAAATAGGGACTGTTGCGGAAAGATAAGTTAAGCTCGTCATACCGGCGGAAGCCGGTATCCAGGAAGTATCTTTGCTTATATTACAGTGCTTTTCTGGATTCCGGCCTGTCCTGCCTGTCCTGGATGCTTTTGTCCAGGGGATGGTTTAGTCCAGGGCTAAAATCATGCCGGAATGACGGAACCACAAAGAAATCAAAAATGCCTTCCGCAGCCAAAACTAAATATACTTTTGAATATCTACCGGTTCGTCCATCGGCAGCATTTGAATTTGGATTTTCACTTTATAACCCAGCAGTTTCCGGAAATGTTCGGCATCATGCTCGTCAATCGCCACTGCTTTGGTTATCTGCTTTTTACCTGGACTATAACGCATGCCTCCGATATTTAATTCTTTAAGGAAAAGTCCATTTTCCACTGCGCGGCATACGTCCCCGGATGACGAAAAAAGCATTAAAATGCGTTTTCCATCAACCTCCTCCCGGTTACAAACCGAACCGGCTTCGGCTACCGGACAAATAGTAATTCCCAAACCCGGCGGCGTGGCCATTTCCATCAAGCATATCTGCATGGAATCTTTCGCTACCGCATCATCGGCCACTACTAAATGCTGGATTTTTATGGTTTTGACCCACCCTATGGCCACTTGGCCATGAATCAGGCGGTCATCAATTCGCACTAACCTCAGCTGGGAAGTCATTCGTCCCCTTCTTTTTCACAACTGCAATTCGAGAACGCTGGATTAGCATAAAAAATACTTTTTTTTCCCTTCGCTTCCACAAACCGGGCGAGTTGAGCAATGTCCATAAGCGCGCGATGCACAAGCGCCTCAATCAGCATTGGCAGATTCGCTCCTGCCAAAACCCGGATAGGATATTGATGCGAAAGCGCCAGGGCAACATTGCTCGGTGTTCCGCCGAACATATCAACCAACATCAGACATCCCTCCGGTTTGAGTATGGTCTCTATTTTCCGGCGTAGATCTTCGATACCTTCGTGTGCTTCCAGGCTTATATGCTCAAGATCCGGCTGGTTCCCCATAATCATGCCAACGGTCTTAACCAATTCCTGCGCTAAGTCGCCGTGGGCGGCAACTATAATTTGAGTCATAGGTCCAACCCCGCTTTAAATAACTATCAACTTAAGAATCACTCTGGCCAGCCGGCCGGGATCGTGCCGAAAAAAATCATTTCCACCGGCCAACCGGGCCCGGATAAGGGTTATGCCGTCTTTATTCAATTGCTCGATATCAGCCGATTTGGCCAGCACCGGAGTCGCGTTCATTTCCCGGTAGCGCTTAAGCATCTCTTTGCCGGGCGCCTCGGTATTAACCAGTACGTATTGAATTAAATCCGGCCGGGTATGTTCCTTGATAACCTGAACATGCTCGGCCAAACCCATTTTATCTGTTTCCCCGGGCTGGGTCATAACATTGCAAACATAAATTTTCACCGCCGGAGAAGCTGCGATTTCATCCGCAATTCCGGAAACCAGCAGATTCGGCAGAATGCTGGTATACAAGCTGCCCGGCCCCAGAATAATTGCATCGGCTTTGGCCAGCACCTCTCGCGTCTCCGGCGCGGGCCGTACATTTCCCGGCTCCAGGCGAATTTGTTTGATCCGGCTATGACTTTGGCTGATGCGGGTTTCTCCGCAAACCGTGCTCCCGTCTTCCAGTTCGGCTTCCAAGACCACGGGATCCACTGTAACCGGCAGTACTTGTCCGCTAACCGCTAATACCTGGCTGGCAGCCTTGACGCCGGCGGCAAAATCACCGGTTATTTCTCCCAGCGCGGTAATGAATAGATTTCCAAACGCGTGACCTTCTATCCCGCTGCCGCGCCCGCGGAACCGGTGTTGGAAAAGCCGGCTCATGAGCGGACTGGTTTCCGCCATGGCAATCAGACAATTCCGGAGATCCCCGGGCGGCAAAGCCTGATATTCCCGGCGCAGCCGGCCGGAACTGCCGCCATCATCCGCCATAGTTACAATTGCCGAGAGATTGGAGGTGTATTTTTTTAACCCGGAAAGCAGAACCGGCAGCCCGGTGCCGCCGCCAACAGCCACCAATCGCGGGCCCCGTTTCATCCGCAGACGCTCAAGGGCTACGGTGGCATATTCTTTTTCACGCGCCGGCATAAGCACTGTCAGCACGGAATAGAGGCTTCTTCGAAACGCCAGTATCACGCCGGCAATACCGGCCGTTAAGAGCAGAAAATCTATGGTCCGCAAACTCTGAATTTGTTTGGCCAGAGGACGCACGTCTATAACCTTAAACTCAAAATTGCCAAAGACATGTCCTAACATACCGGAAAGCCCAAAACTAAAAACAATCACTGACAATACCAGAAGCAAAAGCCAGCGTTTTAAGCGCACGCCCGGATACAGCCATCGCCATGCCAGACGACGCCGATTCCAGTAACCTTTCACTCGTCTGCCGGGCCACGTTAAAGATTTAGACCAAACCCGTCCTGAATCAGGTACTGTTTTTTTTCTCGCCATTTTGCATCCAGGTGATCAGAGTTTTATTGAATTCCCGCGCCGTGTGACAACCGCTTTTTTTCAGTCT
>DAOVYW010000146.1 GCA_030635415.1 Candidatus Firestoneibacteriota bacterium | reverse complement strand
GAAATAGTGTGTCAATGATTAAAAAGGGGTGGTGTACCATGAAGCGTAAACTATTATTAATTTTACATAATTTTAGCCAGGGATTAATCTGGTTTGGATTCACTCTAACAATAATATTGCTTAGCATAAGTTTTTTATTTGGCGTGATTGCTCTGATTATTACGTTTTCCATAATTTTAATCTTTTTTATTCTTTGGCGGATAAACCGCTTTATTCCGCGACTTCAAAACCGAGAGTCCGTTTTACGAAAAATATATATTGCTTCCCTGGTTATTTATATCTTATGCCCTAATCTCATGCTGCAGGCAGCTATCGGACATTTTACACGCTTAGGTAAAAAAGCATTATCCCAGCCGCCCGGTAATTTTAGTTGCTATGAAAAAACTAATATTTATTTCTTTGGAATAATTATGGGGGTTGGCGGATTTTTGGCTGGTTACCCCGAAGTAGCCAAAGAGCATTTACTGCTTTATCTGCCGGGAAAAGAAGAACGTTCTTGGAATTCATGCTTTGCGTTAAAGTCAGCAAAAATTCAAAAACCAGTGCGTAAATTCATTCGGAAACTAAATATCCTGGATGCATCAATCCGTGAATTCCATATGGAACCCGAAATCGTCGTTTTTCATTACAACCAAGATCCTTACCGCTTTGCTTTGGCTTTAAATCCCGCCCAAATTACTGCCCATGCCAAAAGAAATACCCAGCAGCCTGGTAAATGGGATATTAACGTGAAATGTACTGTAAAAATCGCCTATCCCCGGGAAGCTATTATCCGGGTCCCGCTTCCTGGGATAAAACAAAGTTTTCCAGTATATGAAGGGATGTTTTGGGTATTACAGCAAAAACATTGGCTCTTTCCATATCAAGCTCATTGGCTGTGTGAATTGAAAAACCATGATTAAATGATTCTGCTGCAAAACCCTTTCTGCTGTCTTTGCGAGGAGCGGCAACGACGAAGCAATCTCGATTTTATAAGGATAAAATCAGATTGCCGCACTCCCTACGGTCGCTCGCAATGACTTCTTAGGGGGTTTTGCAGCAGAATCATTAAATAATAATTGTAATTGGGGCCGGAATTAACATGTCAACTCCAAAGGGGGATTTTTAAATTCTATTTGGATTTCAGGGCAATACTTGTTGCGGCTACTGTTGTTTGAGAAAGGCTTCAATAAATTTATCGAGTTCGCCGTTCATGACTCTCTGAACATCACCGGTCTCAAAATTAGTGCGGTGATCTTTTATCAGGTTATAGGGATGAAAAACATAAGAGCGGATTTGACTGCCAAAAGCAATGCCTTTCTTTTCCCCGTATAATGCCTTGGTTTTCTCGGCTTTTTCTTCCTGGGAGCGTACATATAGCCGGGCTTTCAGAACTTTCATGGCGTTGGCCCGGTTCTTGATTTGAGAGCGGTCCTCCTGGCATTGTACTACTATTTTGGTCGGCAGATGAGTGATGCGGACCGCGGACTCGGTTTTATTAACATGCTGCCCCCCGGCGCCAGAGGCACGAAAAACATCGATCCGGAGATCATCGGCTTTAATTTCTATTGCTACTTCATCTTCAATGTCCGGTATGACATCCACGGAGGCAAAAGAAGTATGCCGGCGTTTATTGGCGTCAAAAGGAGAAATTCGCACCAGGCGGTGGACTCCCTTTTCAGAGCGCAGATAACCGAAAACGTAATCCCCTTCCACTTCCAAAGTAACGGATTTGATACCAGCCTCGTCTCCAGGCTGAAAATCGAGCAGGTTAAGCTTGAATCTCTTTATTTCCGCCCAACGTGTATACATGCGCATAAGCATTTGGGCCCAATCCTGGGATTCCGTGCCCCCGGCTCCCGGATGGATGGAAAGAATGGCGGAGTCGCGGTCATGCGGGCCGGAGAGCATAAAGCGGAACTCAAATTCTTCCACTTCCTGGTTCAGCTTTTGCAATCCGGTTTCCAGATCTTGGGTCAGTTCCTGATCCGAATACCCCGCTTCCTGCAGCAGCTCGGAAGCGGCCTCCAAGTCGGCTAATTCCCTCGTCAAACAAGTGTAAAATTGAACATCTTTCCGGCAGCGGGAGAGTTTGGTGTTTAAACCCCTGGCCCGCTCCTGATTATTCCAAATATCCGGCTGAGCCAGCTCCTGTTCCAGGGATTGAATCTGCTCCTGCTTGGCAGAGACGTCAAAGATACCCCCGCGTTTTTTCTATTCGGGCGGACAGGTTCTTTATCGTTTCGGTATGCATAATAGTGTGACTCCTTTATGGGAAATTGGTTAGTTTCTGTTGCGGAAGCGTGTTTTCTTAAGTTTGTCATTCCAAACATAGTGAGGAATCTCCACGAAAACGCATGAAATGTCAGGTCTCTTGGAGATTTCTCGCTTCGTTTGGAATGACAGATACGTCACCCCGGCGAAAGCCGGGGTCCAGGCCTGCTTTTACTTATAAAGCCGCTGGATTCCGGCTAAAACCATGCCGGAATGACGGACACTATTAAACTTGGCGGTTGGCTCGGCTTGCTTGAATTTGTCGTTTCCGCAACAGATACTGATTATACTACAGTATTTTTCGTAAAGTAACTAATCATTTACCTTTATGGTTAGTTTTCGATTAAAAATTCCACCGGCAATGAAGAAACCGGGAGAGTGAAAAGCAGAAAAGGACAGGTGGTTTCCCCGGTAGAATTTTCCAGAGGAGCGATTACCCGGTATTTAACCACTAGTTTATCCCAGGATTTTTGTATTTCATTTAAATGAATTTCATACTCCCGACCAGGCTGTTTTCCCAGAAAGATTGCGCCCAACATATGCTTGGTCCAATCCACTTCCGGCATGGATATGGAGTTAATACCTGCTTCCCGCCAAAGCGCTTTTAACTTTTCCGAATCACGAAGCATAAAATTCCGGGGCGAGGTGATACGGCAGCGTTCGCCGGTCCATTCCCCTTTTTGGCGAAAAATGCTATTTGGTTCCGGGACAGGGGGATTTTTATTGGAGCGGCGGAAGAGATCGTCAGAGCCGGTTGCATAGCCAACAGCCTGATACAGATGGGATTTTTCGGATGTTGGCAGGCTAACCGGTCGAGGGATGGTTTGATTGAAAACAGAATTTATATTTCTCTTATACTGTTTGAGCAGCGGGGCATCTGATTCAGCCCAGAGAGTAGGAGCGGTATAATTAGTTAGAATGGCGCCAGGAGATTTCACCTTGGTCACCGCAACAGGGGGGGCCTGAGCAATACGCCGGATGGGGGTAAGTTTGTTATTCTGGAGAGACGGATAAAGCACCAAGGTCAGCAAGATCATGGCAGCAGTGGCAATAGTTCCCCAGGCCCAGGGATTCCATAAGCGCCATTCAAGGCGTGGTGATCTTTCGTTCTTCAAACGGGCTCTCAGGCGGGGAAGGAAATCTTCCGGCATATGGGAATCCGGTACTTGCTGGACTAGGTTGATGGTATGGGATAAGGCTTTAAATTCCTTTTGGCATTCTTGGCAACCCTTGAGATGTTTTTCAATTTGCGAGTGTTTTCTAAAGGGAAGCGGGAAATCAATAAACAGCGGAAGAAATTTACGGCACACTTGACAATTCATGACTTATCTCCTCAAAATGGGTTCAAGTGCAGTACGAAGTAAACGCCGGGCCCTGGAAAGCCGCGATTTAGCCGTTCCCAGCGGGATTTTGCATAGTTGCGCGATCTCTTCGTATGTATAGCCTTGAATATCTCGTAAAACCAGTACTTCCCTTTCATCCGGCGGCAATTGATTAATGGCCTGATGAATAATTTTAGAGGTCTGGCCTTTTTCAGCCGCTTCCAGGGGACTGATGCGCTTATCTTCCAGTTCAATAGCAACCTGATTATCATCCCCGGAGGATGAAGCATGGATGGATTGATGTTGAAAATATTTTTTGCGTTTTTGACCCCTTACCATGTTTTTCCAGAGATTAACGCATATCCTGTGAAGCCAGGTTTTTAATTCCGATCGTCCTTCGAAGCGGGCGATGGCGCGATAAGCCCTAATAAAAGTCATTTGCGCCAGATCATCAGTATCGGCACGGTTTCCGCCGCATAAATGAAAAGACAGATTATAAATATAGGACGCGTGTTTTCTGACCAAGAGATCAAAGGCCTCCCCGTCACCCTTTTGGGCTGATTGAATTAACTTGACTTCTGTTGTGTCTTTATATGACATTAGACCCCAGTCTTTCTTGACGGTTCTGGAAAATAATTTCATCGGGCGGACATGGAAGTCCGCCCCTACCTCAGGTATTCATTAATTCGTAGGGGCCGGCTTCCATGCCGGCCCGTGCATTCAAGTTCATGCGGGTATTCAAAGGGCGGCCACGGGGCCACCCCTACGATAAATTCAAAATACCTGTGCTTTGTAGGGGCAACCACAGGGGGTTGCCCTTTCCCGATGATGCAATATCCTGGGCAGGCACAGGGGCCTGCCCCTACAATAAATTAAAAATATCTATGTCTTTGGTATGCCGCACGGTATTAATATCATTTTTTCGGAGCGGAAGGCCTACTGGCAGGCACTCCGGATTTACCGGAGGTAGTCCCGGATTTCGGCTCTTTAAAAACCTCACGTCCAAAATGCCAACGCAATATCCCGCGAAAGGCTTTGCGCGGAACGACACCGGAAAAGAGATCAATTTTCCATTGCTTGTTTTCTTTAACCATCCAGAGCAATCCCGGCATAGTAAGCCGGTTATCTTTCCAAACCCACCAGCGTTTAAAATACGCCTCATCTCGGACCTTGGAAAGCTCATTGGTGGGGTCAACCCAGAGTTTTCGTGGATCATCGCGTACCGGTCCGGTATCCGCCGGGGCAATCTCATAAGTCTCCCGCGTGAAGACCACGGCGAAATTTCCCACAATGTAGTATTGTCCGGGGACGAAAAAACCTATGCGCTGAGGCATTATGGTTTCTCCGCTTTGGGATTTTCGAATCATCTTTTCGTTTTTTTGGCCGTACATCAGGAAAAATTGCTCTGACAGAATATCGGCCAACCGGGGTGGAGCACCGGTCTGGACGGCAGACCCATCCGGATCAGCGTCCGGGGAGCGGGATGGAAATCCAGTTTGCAAGGCGGCAAAATTACGCTTATCGGCAGAAGACAGCAAATCGATGGCAGCCTTATATTTCTTGTATCGCAGACAGCGATAAAATTCTTCGGCAATCATCGACGGTTTTTCAACGCGGGCGGAAACCACATGCGCAATCCCGAAGATTAGGCATATACTACATAGCAAAACAATGAAAAATTTATCATGTTTTCCCGGGATTTGCAAACCTAGGAGGTCCCTCCTGCTATTATTCATCTTCGCCACGAAGCCTTCGGATCTATGAAATCCGGTGCAGGTTTTCCATCTCCGATGTTAAATTCACGGCGGAGTACGGCCAATTCATCATCCTTAAGCAAAATCAGCGCCTTGAGCGAGAGACCGGCATGGGCCCAGGCTGGCCGGAAAGCCTGGCCGAACCAAGAGATTTGTTTGGCCTCATGGTTTAGGGGACGCAAAGGTACAACTAAAAGATGCTTTTCCCAGGCCATGGCCGGAAAAGCGAAACCGGCTCCCAGTATACAGAAAATGAAGAGAAACAAAAGATAACGGTGAATACTGAAAAACACCTGGCTGCTTTCCTCCTATACCCCGGACTGTTCCAGCCCAATTTCGTGAATTTTATTGGCGTCTCATTCAAGTATATCCTTGAAAGCACCCTTTAGCCGGTACGGAATGATTTTGTCCGGGGAAATAGGGAGATGGTTAATGAGACGGCAGTGCCTCCATCGGAATATAAAAGCAAGCCCGAGAGGCTTTTTATTCAAAGGCGGCTTGAGCCCGCGAAATATTTTCGTAAGACTCGATAATATTTTCTAAACCGGTATGCTTAAAGACATGCCGGACGTTTGTCTGCATTTCCACAATTTTAATATCGCCGTTAAGTTGACGTAGTCTTTGCAAAAGAGAGATTAGAATCCCCCATCCCTGGGAACTAACATAGGACAAGTTCCGCAAATTCAAAATCAACCGGACTTGACCGGAAGAAATACAGGCTACTAATTTTTTTTCAAAAATATCGGTGGATGCCTCGTTTAATACGCCATCTACTTGAACCACGGTATAAAGGTTGTTTAAGCATTCCCAGGAAACATTAAGCTCGGCCGAATTTGGTTTATACGGCGTATGCTTCCCATTCCAGTTAATTACATCAGGTTTTTTCTTCAGGTTGACTTTGCCTAAATTT
>DAOVYW010000107.1 GCA_030635415.1 Candidatus Firestoneibacteriota bacterium | reverse complement strand
GGACCGGCCAGCAGGCCTTCCTTAGTGACGTGGCCAACCAGGAAAATTGAGGGCCCGGCTGTGCTTTTGGCCAGGGATAATAGGGCGCCGCCGGACTCCCGTACCTGACTGACGGAACCGGGAACCGAGGATACTCCCGGATGCATCATGGTCTGAATAGAATCTATAATTATAACTAAAGGCTGGAGTTTGCGGGAGGCATCCATGATTTCCTCGATGCGGCTTTCACACAGTATAAAAAGTTCCGGAGGCGATCCGCCCAGACGGTCCGCCCGCAGTTTGATCTGGCTGCCGGACTCCTCACCACTGACATAGAGCACCCGGACCCCGCCCTGGGCCAGACAAAAAGCCGTTTGCAGCAGAAGCGTGGATTTACCGATACCGGGATCACCGCCGACTAGAATCAGCGACCCCGGAACAATGCCGCCACCCATTACGCGATCCAGTTCTCCCAGGCCGGTCGAATAGCGCCGGGCAGGTTGGACGCTTACTTCGGCCAAAGGCACGGGCGCTTCCACCGGCAGCCTTCCCGGAGAGGACTTCCGGCCGATCTCAAGGGATTTCACTTCCTCGGTCATTTGGTTCCAGGTTCCGCAATCCGGACAGCGTCCCAGCCATTTAAGCGAGATGCAACCGCATTCCTGACAGACAAATTGAACCTTGCTGTTTCCGGTTCTGATACTCATTTTTTCCAGAGCAGCTTCCAGGGATGTTTTTTTAGATCATCTATCAGATTTTTTAAATCCAAAGCCATTTTCGGATCATGGATCAGCACTCCCAGCGTACCTTCCCCTTTTTCAATTTTCGCCATCTGGGCATCCAGGCGGGTTGAAAGCGCATTCAGATTTTGCAGCGTAGTTTCAAAATTCTCTCTATTACCTTCGGACAAGATCTGCTTTAACTTTAGTCCTATCCCCTCTATGTCCCCGGAAAACCGTTTGAGTGACCGCGCCGACCTGGAAAAATCCCGCAAAGCCTGGTCTACGTTTTTCTCGTTTTTTTTCACCAGGCGGTCCATACGGCAGGAAAGATTTCCGAAATTATTAAGCATATTGCTAAAAGAAGTTTTGATCTCCGGGTCACCCAGAAGCTGCTTAATGGAATCCGCAACCTGTCCAAAACGCTGAAAAGCCTTGTCGATGTTGGTTGGTTCCACGCCTTGGATATGATCTCCCGGCTGGAGATACTCTCCGGAATCAGCCTGGGCCACTACATTCACGTATTTATCTCCCATTAAGCCCTTGGAGAGAATCCTGAATTTTGCATTAGCGGGTATCTTGACATTATCTTTAACCATCACTTTTAAAAGAACCCGGTCGTCCTTTATCATGATCTCGGAGACATGTCCGATCTTTACTCCCCCGCCGATCACTACATCGGATTGGGGTTTGAGGGCATCCACAAATTGAAAGGAAACATAGACCGGATATCCCTTTTCACCCAAATGCAGGTCTTCCACGGTAAAAATAGCCAGGATCAGCAGCAGCAAAGCCGCACCGATCGTAATCCCGACCTTCCATTCTATTCCGGCCATTCTTTTTTTCGCCATGACATTAAACCTCCCTGGGAGCCTATCCGACTTTAGTCATTCTCCCCCTTTACGCCTAAGCCCGACCGGCTCCTAGATCAGGCTGATAGGTCCATGCGCCGAACCGGTAATAAACTGGTGCACCAGGGGGTTACGCGTTCTCTTTATCTGTGCCGGCGTGCCCACTTCCACAATCCGGCCTTGATGCAGTAAGGCAATTCGGTCCGCAATTTTATAAGCGCTTACCATATCGTGGGTTACGGCAATGGAACTAACCGGAAGTTTCCGGTTCATTTCATTGATAAGTTCATTAATGGCATCAGCCATAATGGGATCCACACCAGTAGTCGGCTCATCATACAGAATGATTTCCGGATCCATGGCAATCGCCCGGGCCAGGGCCACCCTTTTCTTCATGCCGCCGGACAGTTCTGCCGGATATAGATGTTCAATGTCCTTTAATCCCACCAGGGCCAGCTTTTCCCGAACTATACGCCGAATCCGTTCTTCGGTATAGTTTTTCATTCGCCGCAAACCAAAACCAACATTTTCCTCGATGGTCAGGGAATCAAACAAGGCCCCGCCCTGGAAGAGCATGCCACACCGTTGCCGGAATTGCGCGCGCCCGCTCTCTTTTAAGGTCAGGATATTTTCCTGATCAAACCAAATCTCGCCTCTATCCGGTTCGATTAAATTAAGTATGCACTTGAGCAGAACGCTCTTGCCTTCCCCGGAACGCCCGATGATTACCATGGTCTCGCCCGGCTGGATCTCAAGATCCAGACCCTTCAAAACCGCCTTCGACCCAAAACGCTTATGCAGATTTCTAATGCGGATCAAATATTTTCTCCTTAAAACAGTGCAAAGGTCTGGGCTAAAAAATAGTCGACGATTAAAATCGTAATCGAGGCATTAACCACTGCGCTGGTAGTGGCCCGGCCTACCCCTACTGCTCCGCCTTGGGTAGAAAACCCCCGATGCAGGGCAAAAATACAGAGAATCGCGGCAAAGAAAAGACTTTTGATAAGTCCGGATAAAATATCGAGGCTTTCCACTCCGGACCGGACACCGTCCCAATATACGGTTGAACTGATTTCTAAATACAATGAAGAAACCATCCATCCACCCATGGTTCCCAGTACATCCGCCAGCACGGTTAATACGGGAAGCATGACCAGCATGGCTACAAAGCGGGGGATCCCCAGGTATTCCACCGGCTCAGCCGCCAGGGTTCTGAGCGCGTCGATTTGTTCCGTGATCTTCATGGAACCGATCTCAGCCGCTATGGCTGATCCCACCCGCCCGGTCACCAACAGCGCGGTCAATACCGGCCCCAGTTCCCGCACTAATGAAAGGCTCACAATATTGCCGATAAAAATGGAGGAACCGGCTATTTTGCTCTCCATGGTGACCCCGGTCTGGATCGCTAAAACCATGCCGGTAAATAAGGCCGTGGTTATCACCACTGGGATGGAATTCACTCCCACTCTGACCATTTGTTCCAGAATGGGCCGTAAATAAAAATCACGCAAGCGGACCGGCTGAAGCATAAGTTTAAATATTGCTCTCAGAAGCCGGCCGCTCAAAAGAAAAACACGCCCCATATCCTCAACAATATTCATTCCCGGATCCCAGAATTTATCCAGAAATATAAGGCCTTGCATGATTCTTCGATTCATTGTCTTGCTCCAGAGGACTTTTTATAAATCCGCGGCACCCGTTCCCCGATGGCACACACAATCTCATAGGAAATGGTATTCAGAATATTAGCCATATCGTCGGCTGTCAATTCTTTTCGACCCTGCCGGCCGATCAGAACCACTTCATCACCCGCTTTTACGCCCGGGATCCCGGTCACGTCAATCAGGCACATATCCATGCAAATGCGGCCGACTACGGGGCAGGATCGCCCCCGGACCAGCACCCTTCCCCGGTTGGAAAGCCCGCGCGAAAAACCATCGGCATAGCCTACCGGCAGGGTTGCTATCCGGGATTTTCGTGAAGTAATATAAGTATGTCCGTAAGAAAGCCCGGTTCCGGCTTCCACTGATTTAAGTTGAATAATCCGCGTGGACCATTGCAGTGCCGGACGCAAAAGTACACGTCGTTGTAAGCGTGTTGCCGGATAAAGCCCGTAGAGCATAAGTCCCGGCCTGACCATGTTTCCATAAGTTTCCGGAAATTCAATAATCGCCGCCGAATTTGCAGCGTGTACCTGAAGCTTCTTCCAGCCGGCCTGCTCCACGACACGGACGGCCATCTGCAATCCCTGGAGTTGCTTCCGGAGCAAGTTATGATCCCGGCCATCGGCATGGGCAAAATGCGTAAAAACCCCATGTATTTTGAGACCACGAAGTTTATTCCCATCCCTGATTACTTCCGCCGTTTCGTTGGGCGCTATTCCGATACGTTCCATACCGGTATCGATTTTTAAATGCACGGAGATTTTTCTGCTCGGATGCCGGGGCCCACGCGACAAAGCCCTTGCTTGGTATTGAGATCCTATGGCTGATGCCAGTCTCAATCGCAGCACTTGCCCGGCTTCACAGTTTTGCGTAAAACCCAGGACTACTATGGGAAGCCGCACCCCGGCTTTTCGTAGTTCTATGCCTTCCGCTACCGTGGCCACTCCCAATGTATCAGCGCCGGCCGCAACCAGCGCCCGTGAGCATTCCACTGCTCCATGCCCGTAGGCATTGGCCTTAACTATAGCCAGAATCTTTACCGATGAACCAACCAGCCTCCGGACCTGCCTAAAATTCCATTGCAGGGCGCTTAAATCCACGGTTACCCAGGTGGGACGGCCCAGGGCCGGCAAGGTCATGTTCCTCCCTCTCCGGGCAGGCGTAACGAAATGTTGTCAAACCTGGTATACTGCTGATTGAAAATCAGCTTGATCGTACCGGTCGGACCGTTTCTCTGTTTGGCAATAATAATCTCGGAGGTTTTATCATCCCGTTTATCTTTCTCATAATATGCCTCCCGGTAAATAAACGCCACTAAATCCGCATCTTGTTCAATCGCGCCGGATTCTCGTAAATCCGAGAGTAGGGGACGGCGGTCACCTCGGGCCTCCGTTGCCCGGGAAAGCTGCGAGAGCACTAAAACCGGCAGATGCAATTCTTTGGCCAGGGCTTTAAGCGAACGTGAAATACTCGCAATCTCCTGCTGACGGTTGTCTGAACGACCGGCACTTTCCATCATCTGTATGTAGTCTACGATAATCAAGCCGATATTCTGCTCGGATTTTAAGCGCCGGGCCTTAGAACGCATTTCCAGGACTGAAATGCTTGGCGATTCATCTATAAATAAGGGGGCGTCGAAAAGCCGGCCGGCGGACATGGAAAGATGCCCCAGATCACCCTCGACCAATCGGCCGGTACGCACAGCCTGGATATCAACCCGCGCTTCTGAACAGAGTATGCGTGTAACCAGGGCCTCGGCGCTCATTTCCAGGGAAAAAACCGCTACCGGAATCTTGGCCTCCAGGGTGACATGCGCCGCAATATTCAAGGCCAGCGCTGTCTTCCCCATGGATGGCCGGGCGGCCAGGATAACCAATTCCCCGGCATGCAGACCGGAAGTCATTTCATCCAGTTTCTGGTATCCGGTCGGAACGCCGGTAATGTGGGTTTCATGCTTGGAGAGGTTTTCCACGACTTCCATCGCATCGTGTATCACGTCCCGGATACGCATTACCGAACCACGCTGGCGCTCCTGGGAAAGCTCGAAGATAGTGCGTTCGGCTTCATCCAGCAGCCGGTCAGCCCCTTCTTCTTCGGCGTAAGAACGGGAAATAATATTAGTGGAAGTCCTGATCAGATTCCGCAAAATCTGTTTTTCTTTGACAATCCGCGCGTAATGCTCGGCATGGGCGGCCGTTGGAACCCCGTCCGTCAAACCGGTAATATATACCGCTCCACCCGCAGCTTCCAGGTTCCCCCAGCGGGACAGCAGATCGGTTAAAGTAATATAGTCGACCGGTTCATTGCGGTCATAAAGGTCAAGAATAGCGCGGAAAATATGACGATGGGCGCCTTGATAAAAGGCCTCTTCCTTGAGGATTTCAACTACCCGCGATGTGGCATCCCGGTCAAGCAGCATGGCGCCTAAGGTTGAGCGTTCCGCTTCCAGGTTCTGAGGAAGAAGTTTTTCCGGAGCGCGAACTTGCGAACGGGCAGTCACCATTTTAAAACCTCTTTGCCTCTAGGCTTCCGGCTCCGGCTGAGGGTCTTCAGCTTGGACCATTACCGTCAGATTCGCAGTAACGCCCGTATGTAATTTAATCGCTACCGTATACGTGCCGGCCAGCTTGATCGGTTCCTCCAGGACAATTTTTCGTTTATCCACCGTCACCCCGCGCTGGGACAGGCCCTTCTCAATATCCGCTGTTGTAACCGAACCAAAAAGCTTGCCTCCCTCTCCAACCGCCACTTTGATTATCACCGGCTCTGCGGCAATCGCCCGGGCTTGTTCTTCGTTCTCCCGTTGGATACGCTCTTCCCGGCCTTTTTTGCTGTTAAGTTCCTGCATCAGACATTTTAAATTGGCCGGAGTCATGATGATGGCCATTTTTTTGGGCAATAAGTAATTACGTCCGAAACCATCCGCAACATTAACCGTATCACCGGCCCGGCCCAGGTTTTCAACATCTTTCCGTAAAATCAATTTCATGACCTCTAATCCTCCGCTTTTATTTTCCGCCAATCCCACCAAGTGTCGCATACCCCCAACAGGGTTATAAAAATAAATAACACCGGGAAAAAAAACAGCACCAAGACCGCCAAAAATTTAAAGTGTGACGGAATTTTTTTTTTATCCAGAAAAAACATCAGCACTGCCATGCCAATCGCCAAATATAAATGGCTGACCACCAGCAATACATTCAAGCCGACCAGTCTTGCTATGCCCGGATGCCAGGCACCCCATAAAAACAATCCCAGCCCCCCCAGAAAGATCCAGATAAATTTATCCGGCGCCGTCCACCGGGCAAAAGATCTGACCGGAATCTTGGCACCCGGCCACTGGGGAACCATCCGTTTCTGGATGAAATAACTCAAGCTGGAAAAAAGAAAAGTGATAATTATTATCCATCCATATATCGCATCGATAAAAAGAACCCGGATCAGACGCACAGCCCTTTGTAATTCGTTCTCATTCCAACCCCACTGGCGGTAAAATGCCAGCGAAGCATCCAGGCTGATCAGGAATTCCTGCTTCCAGAGGCTCAAGATATTCAAGCCTAAAAAGAATCCGGCCAGCACCAGACCCACCGCTACTCCGGCCAACAAAGTCAAAGCGCCTTCTAAAATACAATGGGCCGGAGAAGAACCCTGACGCAATCCTTTCCGGATGGCCCGGTTAGTCAACAGAATTATTACTATGGCGGCTAAAGCCATCATACCGACAGTGCCCGGATTGTTCATTGATTAATTCCGTTTCTCTGAAAAATTGTGCCGGACGATCTTTTTTCCAAATCGGGGCAACAGCGGATTTTCTTTAGGATACGTTACTCTGCAACATAAGGCAGGAGCGCCAGGGCGCGAGCACGCTTAATCTCCGTGGTCAGGTTACGCTGATGCTTCGCGCAATTACCCGAAATACGACGAGGAATAATTTTTCCCCGTTCATTGAGGTAATTTTTTATCTGCGAAACTTTCTTATAATCAATTTCCTTCACCTTATCAGCACAAAAACGGCAGCTCTTCCGATGAGGACGCCGTCCCGCCCGTGGATTCCGTGCCTTATATTTTGGTTTTCCTGTTGTCGCCAATTTTTACTCCTCCTGATTCAGCCTGCTATTCAGTATCTCTTACGAAAAACATCTTTAGGTAATGCCAAGCTTAATTTACCGTTCCCTAACATTCACCAATTAAAAAGGCACATCCTCATCCGTCATGCCGGAATTAGCTGCCGTTCCTCCGGAGACTGAAGCCGCTTCTTCCTTTACGCCGTCACTGGAATAACCGCCTTCTCCCTCGCCGCTCTTTTTTCGCCCCATAAATTGCACCCGGTCCGCCACCACTTCCAACACGGAACGTTTCTGCCCGTCCTCGGTCTCCCATTGCCGGCTTTGTAATCGCCCCTCAATAAAAACCGGACTTCCTTTGAATAAATACTCGTTGCTATTTTCAGCCTGTTTTCCCCAGACTACCACATTAACATAAGTAACTTCCTCTTTTAACTCCCCGTTTTGATTTTTATAAGTCCGGTTGACGGCCAACCGCAGGTTGGCTACAGCCGAGCCACTGGGTATATATCGCAGTTCGGGATCTCGTGTTAAATTGCCCATTAATATAGTGCGATTATAATTAGCCATAATATCTACTCCTTTGTCTCCTCGGATGGTACCTTAACTTCGGTTTCCGGAGCCGCAGTCTCAGCCGGAGATTCAACCACCGTAGCTACCGTGGGGGTGGCGGTATCTTCGGAATTCGCGCATGCTTTTGTTGCCACACCGCCCCCTGAATCAACATGTTTTTTATTCGT
>DAOVYW010000164.1 GCA_030635415.1 Candidatus Firestoneibacteriota bacterium | reverse complement strand
GCACCTCGATGTCGGCTCATCACATCCTGGGGCTGAAGCAGGTCCCAAGGGTTCGGCTGTTCGCCGATTAAAGTGGTACGTGAGCTGGGTTCAAAACGTCGCGAGACAGTTTGGTCCCTATCTGCTGTGGGCGCAGGATATTTGAGGGGATCTATCCCTAGTACGAGAGGACCGGGATGGACAGACCTATGGTGTACCAGTTGTTCCGCCAGGGGCATCGCTGGGTAGCTATGTCTGGAAGGGATAAACGCTGAAAGCATCTAAGCATGAAGCCCACCCCAAGATTAGATATCCCTCCTGCGCAAGCAGGCTAAAGGCCCCTTGTAGACTACGAGGTTGATAGGCCAGGTGTGTAAGCGCAGTAATGCGTTCAGCTTACTGGTACTAATAGGCCGTGAGGCTTAACCATATTATTTTTTTGCAGTCCTACTATGTCATTAAATTTTTCGGAACACGGTTTTCGGTAGCCATGGCGGAAGGGATACACCCGTTCCCATCCCGAACACGGTAGTTAAGCCTTCCTGCGCCGATGATACTGCATGGGCAACTATGTGGGAAAGTAGGTCGCTGCCGGAATTAAATACGAAAGGCCCTGTGGAGAAATTCCGCAGGGCCTTTTTTTATGCCGGCTACTATTTTCCAGTTCCGGGACAGAACGACCATATTTGGCAATTGGGGTTCAATGTATGAAACAGAAAGCCATTGCAGTTGTTGATCAAATCAGAGCAGTTGATAAATCGAGATTTCTGGCGTATGTTGGCAGCATGGATGATGAAGCTATGGCTAAGATAGAAGAAGGGTTAAGACTTGTTTTGGGATTATAAAAATTGCCGGAGACGGCTGGCATTTTAGCGTCCACCTCGCATAATATCGCGTGAATTTTTTAAACTAAGGTAAATATGATATCTTTAATATCCATGGCCTATAATCAGCAGCATTTCACGGAAATGCTGCTAACCAGCCTGGCTGATCCCGAATGCGCGGATGTGCCCTTTGAGTTAGTATTCATAGATAATGGTTCCAGCGATTCCACGCCGGATTTAGTCCAAAACTTTCCGCTGAAAAGAAATGCTAATTTTTTAGGCCTGCATTATCATGCCTTCCCGGAAAACCGGGGAGTGGCCCAGGCGGTCAACCAGGGAGTTAAGCTTGCGAAGGGAGATGTAATACTCCAGGCTGATAATGATATAATATTCGGACCATCCAGCTTTTCGATTCTGAAAAGCTGGATATCGCGCCATCCCGGAGCCATGATCTCACCCAACTGGCCATGGATTCAGAAAAAATTAGGCAGGACTTTTTTTACTTCGTCACAGGATATCACCTCTAAAAAAATGCATTATTTGAAAAACAGCGGTATGCGGGCTCCGTTAGAAAAATACCGCGCTACCGGTTCCTGCTGGATGTGTTCAAAAAAATTATTTCAAAAAGTAAATGGCTGGGATGTGGAATATAAGAATATCTGCGCTTCGGACGATTTCTTGTGGAAAATTGCACTAACCGGAGCGGCTCGTTTTACCGTGCCCTGTCCGGTTTACCATCCGGGAAAGATAACCCGGGGCAGCCTGCCGAAAAATTCCGCACAACAGGAAAAAGACCTGAAACGATTCAACCAATATTGGGGAGGTCATCCCGAGGACCGGGAATTATTGCGAAAACATCAGAGCCAAGCCGGTCTGGTTCCGGATCCCTTGCCCCGGAAGTCATTCTGGCGGTCATTATTTTCCTCTGGAATATAATAGGTTCTTCTAGGAGCCTGAGCATTTAGTCTGTTTTTTAGGTTGTCATTCCCGGCTGCAAGCATGCCGGAATGACAAAACATAAATTCAATGCACTTATGAAATACGACACTAATCCCTTTTTATTTGGTTTTTTGCTTGATTTTTACCCAGGTATCCCGTAGCGAGACCGTGCGGTTGAAGATCAAATTATCTTTCATGGAATCAGGATCGACACAGAAATACCCATGCCGCAGGAACTGATACCGGTTTCCCGGTGAAGCGCCCTCCAGTCCGGGTTCGGCCTTGCAAGCCTTAAGTCTCAGGAGAGAATGAGGGTTGAGATTGTCCTTGAAGTCGGTTCCTTCCTCAACCTTTTCCGGGTTTGGTTTGGAAAATAAGTGGTCACACATATTTACTTCAATATCAAGGGCATGGGCGGCTGAAACCCAGTGAAGAGTGCTTTTTACTTTACGTCCGTCCGGCGTGCCTCCGCCCCGCGATTCCGGATCATAGCTGCAATGCAGCTCGATTATTTCTCCGGTAGTTTCATCTTTTACTATGTTTTGGCAGGTAATATAATAAGCATGTTTCAATCTTACTTCGCGCCCGGGAACCAGGCGGAAATATTTCGGGGGCGGGTTTTCCTGAAAGTCTTCCTGTTCAATATATATTACACGGGAAAAAGGCACTTTGCGTGTCCCGGTGCGCGGATCTTCCGGATTATTCTCTGCTTCCAACTCTTCTACTTGGTCGTTGGGATAATTATCGATTACTACTTTAAGGGGGCGTAGTACGACCATAACCCGCGGGCTTTTTTTATTCAGATATTCGCGGACATAATATTCAAGCATACCTATATCAATAATACTATTTGTTTTATCTACGCCGATATGTCCGCAGAAATTACGGATCGCCTCCGGGGGAACCCCGCGTCTTCGCAGGCCGGAGATAGTCGGCATTCTGGGATCATCCCATCCGCTCACGTGTTTATCGTTTACCAGGTGAAGCAATTTCCGCTTGCTCAGAATAGTGTAGGTAAGAGACAGCCGGGCGAACTCGACTTGCTGCGGGTGGCACTCGACTTCCAATGCGTCGAGTATCCAATCATAGAGCGGACGCCGGTCTTCAAATTCCAGGGTGCACAGGGAATGGGTGATTTTTTCTATGGAATCCGAGAGACAATGGGCGAAGTCGTACATGGGGTAAATACACCACTGCCGGTCGGTTCTATGATGAGCGGCATGCCGAATGCGATAGAGCGCGGGATCGCGCATGGCGATATTGGGGTGAGCCATGTTGATTTTGGCCCGCAGGGCGCAGGTCCCATCAGGAAATTCTCCCTGGCGCATCCGTTTAAAAAGGTCGAGATTTTCCTCGACCGAACGGGTACGATAGGGGCTATCCTTTCCGGGCCGGGTCAGGGTGCCGCGGTACTCCCGGGTTTCCTGGGGACTCAGGCTGCAGACATAGGCCTTTCCTCGTTGGATAAGCTCAATCGCGTATTGATAAAACTTTTCAAAATAATCAGAGGAACAATAAAGATGCCGGTCCCAATCGAAACCCAGCCATTGCACATCCTCCTGGATGGATTCAATATATTCCTGGTCTTCTTTTTCGGGATTAGTGTCGTCAAAGCGCAAATGACAGACGCCACCATATTCGGCGGCCACGCCGAAATTAAGGCAGATGGACTTGGCGTGGCCGATATGGAGATAGCCGTTTGGTTCCGGCGGGAAGCGGGTAGTGACCTGTCCGTGATTTCTGCCATTTTTAACATCTTCCAAGATTTTTTTTCGTATAAAATCAAGGGATTTTTGGGGTTTGATAGGCACCGGGTTTTCATTTTCAGACATTTTTTTAACCTCTGTAAAGAATATTGTCCTGCATTATATGAGTATAATTAAAAAATGTAAAGATAATGATTTGTAGTAATATATTGGCCGGTGGTTGTAAAATAAACGGCAGTTGTAGGGGCGTTTAATTAAAGGCCCCTACAACCCGTGGGTGATATACTCCCACCTTCGCTTAACCTCTGTTCTCAGAGACTGTGTTGGCGGAGATTTTTAATCCGAGCGAGATTCAGCGTTTTCTTTTAGCATGGGAATAACGAAGGAAAATGCCTCCCAGGAGTGCCAGCAGAAGAGTATAAAAAATCCCGCGACTCATACCGAATATCAGGGAAGCGTCGGGCTCACGGAATTGCTCTGCCATAATACGGGCCAGGGCATATAGGATCAAGAATTCGCCGCTTAGCCGGCCGGGAGAAGAGAGTACGGGAGTTCGCCTTACACGCCACTGGGTAAAGAGCAGGAGCAAGGCGCCTTCAAGCGCAGCTTCATAAAGCTGGGATGGATGCGGCGGCGGAATATGAGCCGGCAAAGTTCCGTGCGGCACGCTCTGGGGAAAGATTACGGCCCAGGGGACGGTGGTGATTTTACCCCATAACTCGCCATTGATGAAGTTGGCCAGGCGGACTAAAAAAAGTCCGGGAGGAGTCAGCACGCATAAAAGATCGCTAAACCTAAAAAAGGATATATGAAACCGGCGTGTGATCCACCAGCAGGCGATTAAAACCCCGGCAAAGCCCCCATGGCTTGACATGCCGCCTTCCCATACTTTAAAAATAATCAAGGGATTATGCAGGGCCTGGCTGAAATCATACAAAATGATATATCCCAGGCGACCGCCGGCTATCACGCCCAGGAGCAGGGCGGTCAAGGCCGTAGATTCCTGATCGGAGTTGAGGGGGGATTTACCTTTCCGGCGCAAGTACGTCAGGAAATAATAACCGATTCCAAAAGCCAGGAGATAAGCCAGGCCATAATACCGGATGCCAAAGTTGCCCCAAATATGCAGGGCCACGGGATCAAGATTATGTATCCAATAGGTGGTTTTCAAGTGAATTTACCCCACGCGCTGGGGCAGGCGCAGTGGGCCTGCCCATGGATTTAATATCATACATCCGGGCGGCCACAGGGGGCCGCCCCTACAATATACCTTGTTATTCCGGCAATCGTAGGGGCCGGCTTCCATGCCGGCCCATGATTAATCTTACACAGAAGGGCGGGCATGGAAGCCCGCCCTTACGAATATCAGATTGAAACTCTGCTACCATAAATAGATTACGATATTTCTTCTGATAATGGAATTCAAATTTTAGGAGTACGCCGGGAATGCTTTATTTCATCGCTGTTGACTTCATCGACAATGGTATCAATATCCATCAATTGTTCAAGCGTCATGGGTTCCAGTTTAAGGCCGCAAGTAGTACAATTCTGATCCGCATCCCAGCGTTTCCAGCGGATTTCGCCCTGTCCCTTAATGGTTGAAAAGGGTTTGGGTAATTCCAGATCAAAATCAATGATATTATGCTCGAATATTTCCTTGGAAAGGGGAAGGTTCACCTGCATTCCATTAATACTGATATTTTCGACCAGTCCTCGAGAAGAGATTTGACGTTCGTTATTCTCATCCGCGTAAGTAAAAGACAAGGGAATACGAACCTGAACACGCTTATCACCTTTCTTTATTTGCTTCATTTTCTACCCTCCTTTATTTTTGAAGTCTTTTCCCGGCATTTCAAAACATCTAAAAGGTAGTACTCCAGCGCTTCCCGGACGATAAAACTAAAACTCCTGCGTTTTTGTTCTGAGACATTTTTTAACTGGTCGATCAAGCGGGAATCGTTTTCCGGGAGATAAAAATTAATAATCATCATTCACTCCTCTTAACAATATCATATATGATATGATAAGATAAGATAATATATTGTCAAGAAAAAAATGTAACCTTTGGGATAATTTTATTATTGTCATTGTCGGCTACTTGACCCCTCTTCATTTCCCGCGAGAGATTGTGTCATAATGTTCTAAACGTGTGAATGTCATTCCGAGCGTAGCG
>DAOVYW010000242.1 GCA_030635415.1 Candidatus Firestoneibacteriota bacterium | reverse complement strand
AGCGCAAAAGTATCCACATCGATCACAATCGGTGTAAAGGCGGGAGAGCAATCAGCCCCAGCATTTTGGTGATGGGAATCGACTCTTTCTGCAAGCGGCAGAACCTCTATCTTTCTCTGGCCCTCTTCTTCCAATTCTCCCAGAATTTCAAAATCCAGAACTACCTGATCGATGGCCAAGGGTATATACTGCTCAGCTTCGTAAGTAATTACATTCTTCAACTCATCTTCACTCATGTAGGGAAGCTTGACATAACGGACAATAACTGAATCACCGGAGATCGCAGTTACTACGTTCTTGGAGCGGATATCGTTTTCTTTCATTAATTGTTTGATGACTCCAGCGGTAAGTCCGTTTTTCAAGGCAGGATCCGCCTCTTCCTGTACTCCCGGCGGAATTTCCAGCATGGCGAGATTTTCCAGGCGCAGATTGTCGCCTTTTCCTTTTAATTGCACAGCTTTAATAGAATGTGTGCCAATATCCAGGCCGATTAATCCTTGTTTGTTCAAAAATCCAAACACCCGCGCCTCCTCGATTTGCTCAGACTAGGTATTCTTCCCACTGTATAGCGCGTATTGGAGTAGGGACAGGTTTAATACCTGCCACTACATATTGACATCACTTGGAGTATAGTTGTCCTTTCCGGAAAAATCAAGAAAAAAAAGCAAAAACAGGATTAAATCCGCAACTGCTTCAGATTGCCAACCGCTGCTGTTGAAGGCAGGCGGATCTATATAAAAGAGAAAGGATTGGCGGAACAGGAAGGGACCGAGTCCCTTCCTGCTTTATACAGTTCTTATCTTCTGCGGGGATGACGCTCAGACCGCTTGGGCTTCTTATTTTTCTTGAGCGGCTTGTGCGTCTCATATTCTTGGTGCGGCTTATATCCCCTGGGCTTCTGATATTTCTTGAGCGGCTTGTGCGTCTCATCTTCCTGGGGCGGCTTATATGTCTTGAGCTCCTTATATTCCTTGGGTGGTTTGGACCGCTTATAATGAGGACGCGCTTGAGGCGGAGGTAAAACCCGGCCTTTTCTCCACTTACCTGGTAACCAGACCCCATAACGGTTATAGTGACCGGGCCGCCAGGCAAAACCAACCTTAACCCTTGGCCTCCAATACCCGGACCGCCACCTTCCCCGGGCATTCCAATGTCCGGGAACCCAGGACCTGCCTTTGCGAACACGTTTCCACTGCCCGGTTTTCCATATTCCCCGGTGGTTATAAAAACCCGGAACCCAAATTCTTCCGGTTCTGGTCCTAATGCGCCAATATCCGGAAACCCAGACACCGCGCCGATTCCAATGGCCGGGAACCCAAACCTTGCCGGCTAGTATAGGCCCGCGAGGCCTCCAGAACCCATATACCCATACCCCGTGCCGGTTCCAATGGCCCCGGGCCCAAACAAAACCTTTTCTTTTAGCTTTGCGCCACTTGCCGGAATGCCAATACCCGCCGGCCCAATACCCGGGAACCCAGACATAACCGGCTTTCCTGATTTTAACCGGCTTCCAATGCCCTGGAATGTAGCGTCCCTCTTCATCCTCATAACCTGTTTCCCAGATAAAACCGGCCCGGATCCGGGGACGCCAAAAACCCGGTACTACTACCCCGGCTTCCAGGTCAAAGGAACTCATCCATACATGATCCGGTCCCGGAGCCGGCGGTCTCTCCTGGGCTTGCAAGCCCCCGGCCAAGGCCAAACAACAAATTGCGCTTACTGCCCCTACTTTAAGCCTCATGTAAATTTTCATTTTTTCACCTCCTACCAGAATAACACCGGTCGGGTGCCAAGGTTGCAGTTTTTTTCTCTCCATCTCCCATCGAATTATTGACCGGTAACATGCTTGAGCATTGCTTCGCTATTTACTCTCCTTACAGCTTCGGCCATCTCCTTAGTGATAATTATTTTACCAATCGGGGCAAGGGCCAGCCCGGCTAATTTCAAATGCTGGATGCCAAAGGGAATTCCAATAATTATCACAAAGTTAGCAATGGCAGAAAGAACATGACCCAGCGCCAGCCATATCCCGGCAAGGATAAACCATATGATATTCCCGATCAGGCCTAAAGCGCCCGTGCCGATATCATCTGCTTGTTTAAGTTCCTGCCGTCCGATAGCTTCTTTGCCAAAAGGCCAAAAGGAAAATTGCCCGATCACAAAGCAAGCCCTTCCCCAGGGAATGCCTATAATTGAAACATAAGCCAACAGACCTGCGAGCCACCAGGATAATCCCATAAATATCCCACCCAGAACAAACCAGAGAAAATTACCTATAAGGCGCATGCTCAACTCCCCAACGCAGCCAGGCGCTCATTAATTTCCATCCGGGTTTTGCATAATACTTCATGGGTATTCTTGGCTTGTCTGTAAAAATAGAAACTGAAAACCATGGCCGAAACCGGCATTCCCATTAACCATACTATTTGATATTTGATATTCATGATATATACCACGACCATTAATCCAACTAAAAAGGATAGACTGGCCCATATCATGGCCATTTCAAAATACATGGTAGTGACTCGATTGCCGATGTAGCGAAAACCAACTGTCTCTTTTTCACATGCAACTGATAAATAATCATACCAATTTTTAGCCACTAAATATTTTTCTTCCCTCTCTTTATCCCATCGGTATTCTATGAACGTATGAAACCCTTCAAGAAACATCCCCACAATTACCGCCATGGCAAATCCGAGAATGTTGAAAAACCATAAATAACTCGCCTGATAAGCCGGTATCTTTGAAGATCCTTCGGTTTTT
>DAOVYW010000186.1 GCA_030635415.1 Candidatus Firestoneibacteriota bacterium | reverse complement strand
TTATTTCTTTGATATTATCGTGTTGTAGCATTTCCAGGTAGTATTTAGGGTGGTTTTTTGGTGATCAGACATATTGCTACGGCAATCAACAGGAAGTATAAAGCTTCTGTGTCTGCTGGACAATGCTTTTCCATGAGAAGCGCTCAGCCGCCTCCCGGGCTCCGGTTTGCAGACGCTCTACCAGCATAGGATCATCCAGCAGGGTTTTTATTCCTTCAGCCAGAGCTCGCGGGCTATCTGGTTCCACAGTCCAGAAATGCCGGCCCGATCGCAATTTCTCCAGAGGCCGGTCCGGAGTAGTGGTAAGCACGGCCAAGCCCCAGGAGAGCATGGCCACCATACTACTCCGGTTCAATCTGGCCCCACCGTAAAAAGGCAGGACCGCAATACGGCATGAGCCGATTACCCGGCCGGCGGAGTCAGCAGATAAAAACCCGGTAAAGCGTATATGTTCACTCAGCCCGGCCTCTTGGATCATAGCCTTTACCCGGGAGTGATAAGCATACTGTTGGTCATCCAACTCGCCCACAACCAGCATCCCGACCAAACAGCCTTCCTGCTTAAGTTGGCTATATGCCTGGATAATAATCTCCCATCCTTTGTTCGGCATTACGGTTCCGAAATGAACCAGCCAGGTTTTATTTCTGTCCAGTTCCGGCCTGGTCTCAAAGATAACGTCACTATTTCCTTTTAGCCCGGCATTTTCGAAAACACTCCCGACACTGCTGCCTAAAGGAATTACCCTTACACGCCGCACTGCCCGGGACTGCATTCTTCTCAATTTGCGGCGGTCATGGTGATTGGTGCATATGATTCCATGGGCAATTGCCAAGGGCAGCCACAAACGTAATTTCCCCAGCCAGGAGAAGATGGCATACTCATGCAGGGTGATAATACATTTTATCCGGGGACGCAACAAACGCAGAACCGGCAAAAGCAGGTTGGGTGCCAGACCCCTGCCATATCCCAGGCTGGGATATTGAAGATGCACGATTCGCGGATTTATGCGATCAAGCTCGCGCAGTATATGCCAAAGATTTAAACTCCGCCATGAGCGGATTTCCGGCCTCAGTTCCAGTTCTCCTATCTTACGCACTTCTTTTTGGTCTGAGGTTAAAACCGTGACTTGATGGCCGGCTTTGATCAACTCGTTGGCCAGACATCGGGTATAGTCTCCCACTCCGCAGCGCATTTCGGGAAACGAACCGGTAACTAGACAGATTTTCATTTTCTAAAGAGTCCCACTATATTCATCATCCACCCTGCGCCGGTAGTACGTTCCCAAGTCTGCCAGGCATTGGGAAAACGCGGTTTAACTATATTTTTCAGGTATGAAGTCAGATCAAAAATACCGCCCCAGTAACCGTAACCACACGCCGCTGTCAGGCGCAAACCGTGCCTTTGAGCCTCCATGCGCAATCCTCCCAGGGTATATTGTGTCTCCCATCCCCAGGGCCAGTCTCCCCTCCACTGATGATATAACTTTATCAAGGTGTAGGGATTCAGGGCCTGGGGCACATCCACTATCAAATATCCTCCGGGTTTAAGCAGACGCACACTCTCTTTCCATACTGGCGCCGGATCAGGAAAATGCTCCAGCAAGCCCTGGGAAAACACCAGGTCAAAAGTCTGATCCGGCAATCCGGTTCGGCGAACATCGGCCCGGTGCAAACTCAGAGAACGCTTCAAAGCCTGCGATGCCGATTGCGCCATATGAATGGCCTGGGCTGAATTATCTACTGCGTGGATTTGCCGTCCGGGTTTGGCTGCCAGCCAGAGAGCATCCAGAGCCGGCCCACATCCCAACTCCAATATTTTCACCTCGGTTTCACCGCATTTATCCGCCAAGGCTTTTTCAAGCAATTCGTAAAGCCGGGCTCGTCCCAAGACCCGTTCCTGCATGATTTTATGCCAGTCAGGATACGCTTCCCTGCCACGCTGCCGCGCTGCCGTTTGTAAGCCCGTATTTTTTTCAGAAAAGAGAGGTTTATATTCTTTCTGCCAAGCACGCTCAAAAACTCCCCGGGGCTCAGGTCTTTGGGAACGTGGCGGCCGCCGGACCCAAACCAGGGTCGCGGCCAAAGCCAGGGCCGCGTGCACTCCCCGGTCATGAATCAGGCAATGCTCGGTTAAATTTGCTGTTGCAAACCCTGCCAGACCGGCCATCATTGCCCAAGCCCCGGCTGCCGGCCATCCGGCTTCCAAATGCTCCGCCTTTTTCACCATATAAATCGCGCCTTGCCATCCGGCCCAAAAAAGAGCGGTTAACCCTAAAATCCCGGTTTCCGCCAGAACTGAGAGCCACAACATATGCGGATGGGTAATAAATCCAATAGGATTTACGTTCCCATTAGCCAGAGCGGGCGCCAGAAACCGGTACATTCCCGGGCCTATGCCCAGCCAGGGCGCTTGCTGAAAAAGCCGGCCCGCTACCCTGGCATATTCAAGCCGGTTCTGCCAGGAAGCGAGTTTGATTTTCCAAAAAGAGTAGGATAAGGCTTCTGAATAAAGACCTGCCAGTAGGAGGAATGTCAAGAGCAGAAGAACCAGCAGTTTGATCCTGAAGGAATAGTTTTCCAGCCAAAAAAGGATAAAAACCACAGCCATTGCCACTCCCATAGCCATAATGCCGGTAAACGAAAAGGTAGCTAACAAACCCGCGGTCAGTAATCCAGTACCAGTAAGGCCTGCCAGCCGTGCCAGACCATGACCATGAAAAAGCGCGGCCCCAACGGTAAACGGCAGCATCAGTGCCAAAAATACGGCCAGGGTATTGGCTCCAAAGCCGGCCGCCGCCCGGGTAACTTCAACCTGACCGATAATCATCCTGGTTAACTCCGGATGCGCGGCGGCAGCTGAACAAGTCTGAGCCAATCCCTGCCAGGCGCCGAACATGGCAGCCAGAACCAATGCCCAGAGAATCCGTTCAGCATCGCGTCCCCGGCGAAGTAAATGAACTCCCAGTATAAGCACCAGGATAAATTCCATCCATCGCAAAGCGCCTTTCCAGGCAATGGCTGTTCCGGCCAGGCAGGCTGAAGCCAATACTATGACAACAAAAGGCAGTATCCAGCTCTTTACCGGCACTAAGGCACGCTGCCAAGCACGGGTCCGGAAAATATTCCAAAACCCGCCCACCAGACATGCGACCAGAAGTATCTCAGTAGTATATACCGTTCCCCAGATTCCAAGCTCCCGGGCTTGTTCCAGAGGCGCAATCCAGGCCAGCAAAACCAGGGCCCAAACCGGCGCGGCGCCAGCCAGCAGAAGAGTGCTTGCTCCCAGCAGCAATGCGGCCCATACAGTCTCGGGCGCGCATAACCACGCGCCGGCAGCTGCCACCACGATTATTCCGGCCAGGGCTTCTCTGCGCGGATTAAATTTACCAAAGGCGGATTTCATAACTACTCCCCGGTTTATTCGTCTGGGCGTAACGTATTAACTATTCGCTTTCCGCAGATGGATATTTCAGATAGTTTTTTCAATCTCTCAAAATCCGGGATATTTCACCTATGCAATGTAGGGGCGTTTAATTAAACGCCCCTACACCCCCTGGTGATGTCATAACAAACGGTTAATTTTTTACTCCCTCTCCACTTTGACCACTATTCCGGAAAGCTCAACTTTCGGGGTGCTTACTAAACACCATGCTCCGGCTTTAAGTCCGCACGGCTCGCGCGGAAATCCGGGAAGATCCCGTACCAGACGCAAGGCCCCCTCCACTCTCAGCGTGATCAGCAAATCTTCTTTTCCCGGGAAGATAACGCTCTTGTTCTCACCGGCTGATAATACGCTTTGCACGGATAAAACCTCGGCAACTTTTTCGCCCCGGCTATTGATAACTTTATCCCCGGGAATAACCACTGCTGCCAGTTCCGGCATTGGCCGGGGCACGCAAACCACGACCATTGCCGGTCCGGAATATTGTGCCGTATCAATGGTTCCCCGGGAGACCGCATACTGTACTATCAGCGCGGCAACTCCCAGAGCCAAAAACAGAGCTATCAGATCCCACCAACGCAATGTCCAATCTGATTTCATTTTACCTCCTTGATTTTCCTATACTTCCACTCACCGTACAAAACCCAGCACAACCGCATCCAGGGAATGATTAAAAACTGCGGGCCCAGTAAAGCCAGGTCACGCAGGCTGACTTTCCGCTTGCGGCAAACCGCATACACGGATCCGGCCCAACCGGATAAGAAAGCGCCGGCGCCTATAAAAGATAAGGTTGTAATACCTGAAACCAGGCCACCTAGCCAGAGGGGAAGCCCTAAAAATATCCCCCCATAGAAAACCGGGAATGCCCGGCCGTCAATCCATCCCATGTATTGGCGATAAAACCTGGGATGCCGCCGCCGCAGAAGAACTTCCGCCGAGCCGTAATAAGCTTTTTGCAGATGGAGGCCGCGCCCGGCCGGGAGCAGGGGATGCACGGCTATAGCCTCCGGTTCAAATTCAATGCGTGATTTTAGCTTAAGAATTGAAAAAGCCAGGTCCGTATCCTCACGAATATGCCATAGTTTACCTCTACGGTCTTGCCAGCAAAACCGCTCATCAAAACCGTTTATTTTCCAAAAAACATCCCGCCGGCAGAGTAGATTACAAGTCTGGAAGGAAGCGCCGCGGTTATTGCAAACAAAATGGGTAAACGGCGTGGGACGTCCGGCATTTTCCGGCGGCAAGGTCGCGCCCTCCACAGCCGCTACCTTCGGATGATTGAAATGCGGAGCTGCTGCCTGCCACCAACCCGGATGCACCACCACATCTGAATCCAGAAAACCCAGGATTTCACCCTGC
>DAOVYW010000169.1 GCA_030635415.1 Candidatus Firestoneibacteriota bacterium | reverse complement strand
CCGGGGATCAGGCTGGAAGCCGGAAGGGAGATACCTTTGAATACTCCGGCCTTGAGTAAAAGCATTAATGCCGGGAGGTATTTTTTGAACTTGCGGGGGGTGGGAGAACCCAAGAAATTCGAAGAGAGAATAGCCCACATTTTAGAGAGCAAAGAAATTCTGATTCCGCAATGGACAAAACGTGGTACCATATGCCTTGATTTTCGGCCGGCAATCGTGGATTTGCGATTACTTCAGAGCCAAGCGGATCCCGGTATAGAGTTAACACATAGTACCATGCAACCAGGGAGCGGCAAGGTGTCTGCCATAGTGGCATATTTATGCCAGGACCAGGTGGAAGCCTGGGAAGTGCAGGTAACCCGGATGGCTTCAGGATATTGGCATCAAGGAAGAATTATGACTCCTTAGTAAGGAAAACGAGGCAGTTTTATTAAAAGAGAGGACGTTTAAAATGAGAAAAAATCAAAGAAGACGGGAGGGGCCGGTTCTAACCCCCTTGTCAAAAACCGAGAGAGAAATGCTGATATGCCGGGATAAGTTCGAGACCCGTATCATATTCCTGGAACAGGGGCGGCCGGCGGAATATTATTACGAGCGTAATGAGGAATGTTCAATAGTAGGCAATATCTATAAGGGCCGGGTGCTTAGAGTATTGCCCGGTTTGCAAGCGGCTTTTGTTAATATTGGCCTGGAACAGGGCGGATTTCTGCATGTCCGGGATATCTTGACCGAATCCATGACGATTGAAGATTTCATGAATGCCAAGCGGGCCAGTAAGCATGAAGAAGCCTGGAGTGAAGAAGAGGCCGCTGCGGCCGCTTCTGGCAGTTCCGGCAAACGAAAGGACGAAGTTAAAGAGCCGCGGCGTACTATTCAAACCTTGTTGCAACAAGGACAGGAAATTATGGTTCAGGTGGAGAAAGGGCCGATATCCACGAAGGGCCCCCGTCTGACCGGCCAGGTATCAATGCCCTCCCGGCTCCTGGTTTTAATACCCGGAGCGTTGCATTCCGGGGTGGCGCACCGGATTGCCGATGATAAAGAACGGGGACGTCTGAAAAAATTACTGGATCAGCTGGCACCTAAAGGATTCGGGTTGATTGCGCGGACTTCAGCCGAGGGGGCCACGGCCGAAGAACTTAAACCCGAAATCCAGTACTTGTTAAAGCTCTGGAAAAAGGTTAAGACCGATGAAAAAAAAGCCGTCAGTCCGGCGGTTTTGCATGCCGAGCAAGGTCTGCTCCAGCGGGTGGTCCGTGACCTATTGACGAAAGAAGACCGGCGAATTATCATTGACGCCGGAGAGGAAAGCAAGACCATCAAGCGTTGGCTAAAGTCGTTTTTAAGCTCCCTGCAACCCGAAATTGAGGTGTATCAAGGAAAGGAGCCGCTTTTCGAGGTTTTAAACCTGGAGCCGGAAATTGAAAAAATACTGCGGCCTAAAGTCTGGCTTAAATGCGGAGGTTATCTGATTATTGAGGAAACCGAGGCCTTGGTGGTAGTGGATGTTAATACCGGACGCAACGTGGGCAAACAACGGCAGGATGATACTATTTTAAAAACCAATCTGGAAGCGGCCCGGGAAATCGGGCGGCAGCTGCGTCTGCGGGATCTGGGCGGGATTATAGTTCTGGATTTCATTGATATGCGGATTTCGGAACACAAGGAAAGGGTCTACCGGGAATTGGGCCGGGCACTTCAACAGGACCGGGCTAAAACCGGTATCCGGCGGCTTACTGATTTGGGCTTGATCGAAATGACCCGCCGGCGGGTAAAGGGAAGCCTGCTGCGTTCTTTGCATGAACCCTGCCCCATGTGCATTGGCCGAGGTTGGATTCCTTCCCGGAATACCCTGGGTCTGAAGCTTCACCGCATGCTGGAAAAAGCCCGGCGTTTAACCGAGGAATCTTCTTTTATTCTGGAAATTTCGCCTTATTGGCTGGATTATCTGGGGGAAAAAACATTGCGGGACACTGCCCGGCAGGACAAGATCAAGCTGGAGATAGCCGCTAAACGCGATTTGCGGCCCGAGGAAATGCGTCTGGTTTCAAAGCGTACTAAGGTAGTGATTATCGGTAACGTAAAAGAAGAGAAGTAGGCGGTTCACGCCCCCCCTACTTGTGACCCAATCTCGCGAAGGAGGGTGAAGGTTATGTTTGATAATATCCGGGCGGTTTTCGCCAAGGACCCGGCAGCCCGTAACTTGCTGGAAGTATTGCTCTGCTATCCCGGCTTGCATGCCATATGGATGCACCGTCTGGCCCGAGTCTTATGGAGTATGAGATTAAAAACCCTGGGGCGTCTGGTTTCGCATGTCAGCCGTCTGCTGACCGGCATTGAAATTCATCCCGGCGCAAAAATCGGCCGGGGGGTTTTCATTGACCATGGGTCCGGAGTTGTGATCGGCGAGACCGCTGAAGTGGGCGACCGGGCGCTGCTCTATCAGGGAGTAACTCTGGGCGGAACCTCTTTATCCAAGATCAAGCGTCATCCCACATTGGAGGAGGACGTGGTAGTCGGGGCCGGCGCCAAGGTACTGGGAGCAGTCCGGATCGGGTCTGGCGCCAAGATCGGAACCATGGCTGTGGTGGTGCGTGATGTGGCCTCGGGCTGCACCGTGGTTGGGAATCCGGGCAAGGTCGTCCGGCTGGCTTCCGGTGAAAAGCCGGCCTCCCTGCTCGATCACAATAAACTTCCCGATCCCGTGGTAGAAGTAGTCCGGCACCTGGATAACCGCATCGCAGTGCTGACCAAGCTTATGCTGGAAAAAAATTGTTTTACCTCCGAGGAATTTGAAAACCGGCATATGCAGGAAGAGAAAGATTATGTTGACTCTTTTCTGGAACAAGCCCCGAAAGAGGAGAAATCGGGGTGAGAGTTGTTGTTATTGCTATAGTTTCCGTTATCTTTTTATTGGTTGGAGATGGGGAACAGTTATATCCGGAGAGCGAAACCGCGATTTAAAAACATAAAAGGGGGCAATCATGTTTATGAAAATAGTTAAGAATTTAAGGCCGAAAGCGGAGATGGGATTATGTTAAATACAAACCTTGAGCATCAGGTAGAGAGTCTTGAACAAATTGAGGAGTTGCTTAAAGGTAATGCGAAGGTTATGATCTGCTGTGGGAGAATGGGGCCGATGTGTATACCGGTTTACAATATCATGAGGAAGTTGGCGCCGAAATACCCGCAGGTTCAGATGAGAAATATGGATTTTGATATCCCGGCTGCTGCTTTTATTAAAGATTTGCCGGAATGCGTTTACTTTATGGGGTTGCCTTTTACCGTTTATTTCAAAAAAGGCAGGGTTGTTAAAGCCACAAGCAGTATTCAAAAAGAGAAAGAGATAACAGATATATTGGACGAGGTGTTTAAGGATTAGGAAAGCGATAGAAAGGTTCTTTGGTGACGTCGCTCCCTCAGAATAACAAGTAGAGAAAATATGCTTTTTAGAGATAGATCTATGCCTTTCACCCTGGACCGTAAATATATTTTTTTGATCCTGACCGTGGTCAATCTGGCGGTTTACGCTCCGGTATTGTCCGGGGGTTTTATATATGATGACCATCGCCAGGTCGAACAGAATCCCTGGATTCGGTCAGTTAAAAACCTGCCGGAAATTTTCAAACATTCGACCGCTTTTTTTCAAAACCCGGAAAACCGCCGGGGGCCGGGTAATTACTACCGGCCCATGCACATGGCGGCATATACATTAATTTATGCTTTATGCGGAAACAGGCCCTGGGGCTATCATTTAGCCAACTTGATATTAAGCATCCTGGTCAGTTTCATGGTATACGTAATAGCCAAAACCTGGTTTTCTTCCTGGGAAGCCGGGCTGGGGGCGCTGATATTTTCAGTTCATCCCATGCATGTTGATGCCGTGGCCTGGATTGCCGCCCTGCCCGAGATGCTGGGCGCCCTGCTGCTGCTCCTGGTTTTAAAAATTCATATTAAGGACTTATGGAAGGGTCGTGATTACCTGGTAAGCGGAATATGTCTGCTGGCCGCGTTTCTAACCCGGGAAAATGCCCTGGTTCTGCTGCTACTGGTCCTGATATATGACGCTTTGCATCCCCAACGAGGATGGAGTAGTATGGCCGGGGTTTTGGCGAGGCGATATATTGTATATATCCTGGCGGCCGGAATTTATTTCTATCTGCGGTATCAGGTGTTAGGACATTTTATAGCGGATTCCCAAGGGTATCCGCTTTCCTGGGCTGGAATACTGCTGAATATCATCCCTCTGCTGGCCCAATATTATTTCAGCTTGCTTTTTCCCACACCGATGAGCGCTTTTCATGTCTTCGATCCTGTGCACTCCTTTTTTCACCTTAAAATTATCGTTTCACTTGGCGGTTTAATAGGCCTGGGAGTCCTGGGGAGGTATCTTTATAAAAAAGATAAAATCCTCTTTTTTATGTTCTGTTGGATCCCGGTCACGCTCCTGCCTTTTTTATATCTACCGGCCCTGGGAGAGAATGTTTTTGTTGAACGGTATATGTATCTATCATCAGTGGGAGTATGCGTGCTTTTGAGTTGCGGGCTGCTGAGAATCTACCACGCCATCACTCGGCGCCCGGCCCGGCGGATATATATTGGTCTGGTAATTATCATTTTGCTGGGCATGGCAGGCACAAGCTTTGCCCGGACCTTTCATTGGCGGAATGATATCACCTTGTGTACCAAAACCCTGCAAACCGATCCGGGAGCTTTTAACTTTTTAAACCTTCTGGCCTATGCCTATTACAACCAGGGGGAGGTGGAACGGGCGATGGAAATATTCGGGTCTTTTGATCAATATTTTCCCCGCGAGGACAAGCCGGGCGAAAAGGAGGAGATTACTTATGCCCAGGTAAAAAACCTGTCCCCAAAGCATAATATTTATAAGCAATCATATTTTGAGGCGCAAACCAAATTGGCGGCCTTGCATTTTCGGCGGGATGAGGTCAACGAGGCGCTGGCCCTTTACCGAAAACTGACGGCAGTGTTTCCCAGGGATTATAATATGTTTTTTCCCCTCGGATTATGTCATGAAAAAAATAAAAATCCGGATGAGGCCGCGAGTGCTTACCGGTATGTCTTATCCCTGAATCCGGGACACCAGCCGGCCCGGACCCGGCTGCAAGCACTCGGGCCCGGTATTACCCCGGCCGGAATTGATAAGCTATGCGCCGCGGCCAAGCAACTGGCTGATAAAAAGGAGTACCGCCAGGCCATAGAGTCATTAATAAAAGCCGCTGTCCAGGATCCTCAAAACGCCAAGCCTTATCATTATTTGTTTAATGTTTACTGGCTGACCGAGCAACCGGAAAAGGCCCGCCAGGCCATGCGCGAGGCCTTGCGGCGCGATCCGGGAAATAAACTTTTTCAATTTAATTATAAAGCCCTGCAGGGAAAATAGGGGGCGTAGGTGTGGT
>DAOVYW010000180.1 GCA_030635415.1 Candidatus Firestoneibacteriota bacterium | reverse complement strand
GCTCGCTACAGAATCGCCGTAAAACGCCACTGCCTGGTCGCTCTCCGCGGTCCAGGACGGGGTTGTCATTAAAGGGTCTATGAATACCGGATATTGCGCGCCCTGGTCTTCATATGCCAGTACTACTCTCCCTTTTTGCATATACATCCTGGCACTCAGGTTCTTATGGTTTTTATCCCAGACTTTTAATTCTGCATATCGAAGCGCTACAGCTCCGTCTTCATTCAAAAATTCTATGGCCTGGCTATTTTCCAACACCCTGGCTCTGAGTCCTGAGATGGGTTCAGCCATGATCAATACTTCCTTAGCTTTATTGCCAACCGGTTGCTCATGAATTACAAATCCCTGCTCTATGCCTCGCGCTTCATTAGAATACCATTCGCTTATGTCCTTACGTGCGTATTCCACGCGCGCGCCTTTTGCCTTTGGCTCTGCTTGTGCCACGCGTTTTATTGCGCCTTTTCTCCCGAAATATTCTGTTTTCCACCTGAATTTCCATTGTTTGGGGGCAGGGGAGAGGGCAGGGGCAAGCCCTGCCTTTTCATTATTATTATAAGGATTTGGTTTAACCGTATGGGGCGCGGCAAGCCGGGTACCTGCATTACGCGGACTCAACTCTATGCCTGTACGATTGAATTTCAGCCGCAGGTTCTGCTTCCGGTTAGGCGTCTGCAATCCTTCCTTGGACCCGGCTTTCACATTATATTCCTCAGCGCTAATCTGCGCCTGTACTTGGGCCAGCCAGCTCTGGTTAGCGCCGGACTTTATGGCCACGGAATCTATCTCTGTTTCCGTGGACGTAAGGGCGGGTTTAAAACCCGCCCCTACTGTACCGTTGTATACAATACCATTATACATAATGCACCAGGCCAAACATCCTGTTGCCGTTAATAATGCGCCGGCTAAATATTTTCTATTGCCCATACTTTTCACAGCTTTCTATTCCACCTTATCTGGCAGGATTAAACCAGGTAAGTGAATGATTTATTTAGCTGTTATAATGGTAAAATACAACTGAATGCTTTCAAGTTTATTTAGTTTTATAGTATCAACTTATTTTTTGATCCTGCAAAAAATAACATAATAATTATAAAAAAATGTCAATAAATAGAACAATTATATTGTGGCAAATAACTGACAACATTGCAATGAAATATTTTATCCCTGTGTTAACAATATATGTCCCCTTAACTGCCAAATGAAAATGCCCCCTTCTTGGGAGGCAAAAAAATATTCCTCTCCCTCAGAGACGTCCTTTTGACAGAGAGGAAATGATAAAGGATTAAGCAATCATCCGCCAGTGGTAAAACCCGGGTACAACGTCATTCCTCCATCCACAAAAATCGTGGTTCCATGTACATAGTCTGATTCGTCAGAACCTAACCAGACAGCCACCGTAGCAATATCCCTGGGATCGCCTACTCGTTTCCAGGGAATAAGTCTTAAAAGCATTTCTTCTTCTGCCTTAGTTTCCCACGCTTTGCGATTAATTGGGGTTTTGATTGCTCCCGGAGCAATACTATTCACTCGGATTTTGTATTGGGCTAATTCCTGAGCTAATGACTTCATAAGCAACATAATTCCGCCTTTGGATGCGGCATAATTACAGTGAGTGGCCCAAGGAATAATTTCATGCACAGAACTAATAAAAATAATTTTACCCGCACTTAAAGCTCTGTCTTCAACCACCCCGCGCCGAATAAATTCCTTGGCTGCCTCACGCGCACAAAGAAAGCCTCCCGTAAGATTAACGTCCAGGACCTTTTGCCATTGAGATAACGTCATGTCTGGAAAAGCCGCATCTTGCTGAATTCCGGCATTATTAACCAAGATATCTATAGTGCCATAGGTTGCCAATGTTTTCCGGAACATGGTTTGAACATCCTTTTCTTTACTCACATCCGCCTGAATAGCTATGGCTTTTCCCTTTTTACTTTCTATTTCCTGTACGACTTCCTGCGCTGAGGTTTCATGTCCAACATAATTTATAACGACCTGGGCGCCTTCCTCAGCCAAAGCAATAGCAATGGCACGGCCAATCCCGGAACTGGCTCCTGTAACCAGGGCAGAATAGCCCTTTAATCGATTTGCGCACAATAACTGACTTGCGTCCGGCATAGGTGATTCCTCCTTTAAACCATTTTTATAATCTCCGGAGGTGCTGAAAGGGCCGCACTGGTTTTTCACCCTTTTCACAAAATATTTCCGGCAGTCTAAAACTGATGTCCGGTCGCGGGTTCGCGGTTTAAATTCCAATCATAGGGTAAGTACTTTATTTTCCAACTGGCGAGATGGTCGATTTTCAAATCGCTTAACTCCTCCGGCGGAAGATAGGGCAGGATAAATTTAAGCACAGCTTGATTAGTTCCTCCGAAATCTGTCTGGTACCATTTAAAAATCTGCGACAGATAAATTATGCTTTCCTCGGGTTTAAGCCTAACGCCTCCCCTATTTACAAAACTGCCAACCGCACGATTTAGTTGCTGTTCGATTTGGTCGGCATCATAAAACATAATCGGCGGACATGAATTGGCAGCACAAACCAGGGCGAAATGGATACGGGGATCTTTACTTGATACACTCAGTGCCCGGCGTTTGTCCCATAATCCAAACGCTTTTAAACGGCGAGTCGGATGGGGAGCATTGCCCCTTAAAATACCATGTTCAATTTCATCCGGCGTAAAGGTATGAGGTCCGATCCGATATTGAATTCGAGTAAAAAACCCGGATACTTCTTTTACTGATTCCTGGATAACCAATTCAATGACCCCATGAATTATAAGAATATTATATATATTCAGCCAAAATGCAATTTTGGATGAATCTGATTTTAGAGCGAAAGGATCAAAGCCAGCCAGGTTTTTAGCCAATGCCAGATATTTTTGATAATCCGGGGAATTTTTCATTTCGAGGTAATTTACTTTGCCGGTTTGACTATTAAAAAAGGCGCCTTTTAAAGTGACTAATAATTTTTTCAATTCCTGATCAATTATCGCGGGAGCGGGTTTAATTATCTTAGGGGATGAATTTAGCACGAGTTTGCCGGGTATTAATTTTTTAAGCCGCTGGGCTAAAGCTACTTGATAAGGCTTTTCCAGGCTTTTTTGCTGGGCCTGCCAAAGGGCGTTGGTGGCATTAAGGTATCCTATATGCGTAAAGGCTTGGGGGAAATTACCCAATAACTGTTTGTTTTTGGTGTCATACTCTTCTGCAAAAAGTCCCAGATGATTGGCAACCCGGGATGTCTGCTTTAATAAATCTTGAGCCGCGGCTAATTTTCCGGAAAGCGTCAAACATTCGATCAACCAAAAATTGCATAGCAAAAAGCCGCCCTCTTTGCCAGACAAGCCGTCTTGCCCGGAATAGCGCAACAAAAAACCATCTCGCATGAGTTCTGCCTGACAGGCTTTAATGGTGCCTTGTACGCGCTCATCGGTTATGGGTAGAAATCCCATCAAAGGTATAAGCAAAAGACTGGCATCTAAATTCTGACTGCCGTAATATTGGATAAAACTCTTGCTTTGCGGGCTATAACCATTTTCCGAAACGTTCTGCTTAATTCGGGACGCTTCCTTTAGCCAGCGCTTTATATCCGCGGTAAAACCATAACGCTGGGCAATTTTAATTCCTCGATCCAAGGCCACCCAGCACATGACTTTTGAATAAACAAAATGAAAAGGACCATTGCGTACTTCCCAAATACCATCATCCGGCCGGGACCAGTCATGAGCCGCTTGATTACAAATGCTTCGGAAGAAAGGCCATAAATGTTCGTCGATTCGTCCCGCATAAGCTGAAAGCCGCCAAGCGGTATCCATTACTTCTCCGTAAATGTCCCATTGCTTTTGTTTATACGCGGCATTGCCGATCCGGACTGGTTTTGAATTTTGATATCCGGCTAAATGGCCCAGGATCTCCTCTTTTAATTGTGCCTTGCCGGTTAAGGAATACATAATCTGAAGACGTTTTCCGCCGGAGCTTAAATAAATATCTCTTAACCAGCGAATAAAACTTTCTGTCTCGGAAATATGTCCCATGGCTAATAAAGCTTTGAGGGTAAAAGAGGAATCTCGCAGCCAGGCAAAACGATAATCCCAGTTGCGCTCCTGGCCTAAACTTTCCGGAAGGGATGTAGTCGCCGCCGCGGCAATCGCTCCGGTCGGCTGGAAGGCAAGCAGCTTTAAGGCCAGTAAGGAGCGGTTCATGTTGGCTTGATGTTCGCCAAAGTAACGGCAATTCCCAGCTTCGCAATAATGCAGCCAAGCTTGCCAAAAATTATTGGTTGCTTCGAATTGGGCGGCAGGCTCCAGGGGGAAATCCTTTGCCTCGCCATATCGGAAAACGAACCAAACTTTTTCTCCCGGGGTTAAATCAAACCTTATCGTAATGCTGTCAGCGGTGAGGGGATTAACGACTAATGATTTTCCGATGGTGAAAAGTTGAAACCTTTCTTTGCCGGCTTTTATCTCAAAGTGATTCTCTTTTCCTGAAATGCCAGGCAGGTGCCGGGCATAACCGGGCCGGGGAGTAAAAAACACTTTTAAAGCAATCTGGCCCTGCAATCCGGTAACGCAGCGATAAATCTCATGCCGCTTTACCAGATAAAGTTGGTTGCGGTCCGAAACCGGCATAAAATCAAGCAGTTCTGCACTTCCGGTGGGCGTAGTGAAATAACCACGAAGAATATTGGTGTCTTTTAAATAAGTTTGCTCTCCTCGAAACGATCCTTCCGGCTGGATAGTGAAGGTGCCTCCCTTTTTTTTATCTAAAAGCTCGGCAAATACCGTGGGCGAGTCGATATGCGGCATACAGCAATAATCAATGGATCCATATTTTGAAACCAAAGCTACCGCATGCATATCACCTATAATGCCGTAATCATCTATTTTCAGATACATGAGTCACGCTCGAATTTTGATTTTGCTATTAAAACTTAACGCGTCCAAGCCAGCCATTTCTGAAACAAAGCTTTTACCAGGGGGGTTAGACGCGTGCGCATATACGCGCCCGCGGTTTGTTTAATGGCTTCTGCCTGGGTGGGATAAGGATGAATTACATTGTATAAAGCGGCTAATCCGATTTTGCCTGCCATGGCTACGGAAATTTCACTAAT
>DAOVYW010000098.1 GCA_030635415.1 Candidatus Firestoneibacteriota bacterium | reverse complement strand
GGGTTGATACAGTCACCGCCTCCCATTCCCATAAAGCGCGCGCTGGTATAAAACCGGCAAGTGGACGTGGAAGCCAGATATTGCCGGATGAAGTTGAAAGTTTAACCAAAAAAATAGAAGGCCTGGTGGGACAAACAATCGAAGGAAAGGGATTGGAAATTCCTTATGCAGCTGCAGACGATGAAAAGATAATCTCTGATTTAGATATTAACGAAACTTATCCGAAATATCTGAAAGGTGTTTTAGGGAATGAAATATATAATCTTCTGCAAAGCAATCAAGACTTGAATTTGCCATTGTTTTGTGTTGGTGGAGCAGCAGAAGTAACCTCCGAACCAATTCTGGAAAAATTAAATTTGACAGGTATTGTTGAGTTTTTATATGGCAAGCCTGACCCGGCATTTCATAATTTTGCCGAAAAGACAGGGCCAGACCCGACCAAAGAAGATTATTATAAAGACCCCCGTGTTCTAAAAGCAGTAAACAATAAAGGTCGCGCAGCTTTAACAGATCCTGATAATGATCGTTACCTTTATTTGGAAATAATAGATCCAGCAGAAGTAGCGGCAGCCAAAGCTGTAGGTCTTGAAGTAGAAGAGGAAGCTGGGAAAATGATGGCCAAATTTGCTCCCGGTCAATTGGCGACTTTATTTGGTGTTTACCGTCTGGAAAAAATGATTGCCGAAAGATCATTGGATAAAAACACTTCTTATGTTATCGCGACTACTTACCCCAGCACCTACATGTTTGATGAGATTGTTAAAAAAATTGGGGCTGAACATGGGGTGGATATCCGGGTGGTGCGCACTCAGGTAGGCTGGAAATATGTAGACAGCGTACAGACCACCTTGATCGACCAGATGAAGCAAGGCAAAGATTTAGTAGTTACACAAGCAGATGGCAAAAAGGTTAGATTGAAAAACAAGAAAGCAGTTGTGTTGGAAGGATTTGAAGAAAGCGGTGGCATCAATCTTTCCGGCGGAGCCTACCAAAGCAAATCAGGGAAACGGACAGTTCATATTCTGCCTGAAAAAGATGGGTTGCAACCTCTGCTGATGACAGCGGCAATATGTGCAGAGGCTAAAGAACAAGGAATTACCCAAAGTGCGGTATTTAAAAAATATATTGCAATGATAGGCGAGTATAATCCCAAATTACTACATTATAAACGATTAGATACAACCTTATATAACGCAGCGCTTAGTGGGGCAGAGTTGGACGAAGCCTTAGCTGTAGGGGAAGCGGAAAAAGAAAGAAAAATGCTATTTTATAGAGGACTTATTAAGGTTTTTGCCAGCGATGGCTCAGCCGGAGTTATAAGGGAATTTAAAAAACCTAATCCGGAAATTGAACTTCCGGAGATTCAAAATATTTTTCTCGCGGCAGATGGCCCATTCTTTCTATTTGAGGATGACACCTGGTTTATGCTAAGAGCTTCTGGTACGGATCCGGTTTTACGTTATTATGGTGAAGCTGAAACGTATGAAAAATTATTAGCAAGACTTAATGCTTTTGCTGCCATTGATCCATTGGGAGGAGAAAAAGAGGATGTTATAGCTAAACAACAAGGGCCGCTGGTGGAAGCCGGTTATGCTCAGGACCCAGCAAAAATCATCCCGGACTTAATCGCGGAACTGGAGAGCCAAATAAAGCAGGTTGCCGCAATATTAGGCCTAGATGAAACGCAGGCGCAGGTCGCCTTGGTCGAGAGCATGGATACTACCGAAGTGCTGGATAATTTCGCGGAATCAGTGGGCATATCCAAGGATGCGGCCTTGGCGAATATGATTAAGGCCGGCCTGGCCACAGACCAGGGGGAGGGCAAGTTCCGGCTTAATTCCGGTATGTGTAGTCCGGCTAAACTGGCGGAATTTATCCGGCTCCAGGTTGCTGCTTCCCAGAATAGCGAGATGGTGCAATTGAAGGAATTCCCGATTCGGATCGAGAGAATAATCACTAATTCCGTGAAACCGGAAGATTTTATCGGGAAGCTGGCAGAAATAACTAAACGGGAAAAAACGAACTTGGCCGCGCTGCTCAGCCAGTCCGAGATTTTTCCCACGATTGTGGAATACTGGAAACTAACTGAGACACTGGGGAATCCCGGAGAGGACCAAACATTGCAGGTTAAGGATTTTGTAAATCCGAAAGCAGTGGATTACTACCAAGCGCAGGGAGTGGATGTGGAATTCAGCCTGCCTAAAAAAACCAAAGCCGGCCGCAGGGCGCTAAAAGCCTTGCAGCAATACTGGTCAGCCGTATGGGATAACATGGCCCGAGGCGGATTTAATTACCGGGGCATGGGCACGGAGCAGACGGTTGAACAATTCTATAATGATTACTTCAAGCCGGAATGGGCGGGGAAGATCCGCGAGTTTGTGAAAGAGAATTTTGATAAATCAACGCCCCTGAAGGCAATAGTTACCAATGGCATAGGCGCGAACGACCAGTTCATGTGGTCCCTGGTGGAGATGTATAACCGGAATAGAAAGGAAGGCGATCCGGTCTGGTATCATGTAGTCGCGGCCCGCGATCTGGCAAAATTACAGGATCTCAATCCGGAAAACACTCTATGTATTGATATTTCACGTTCAGGCAGCACCTGGGAGGGCGTGGAAATTGCGGAGCGCATGCTGGAGAAGGGCTTTAAAAAGCGGATTACCCTGGCCAATGGCGGAAGCCTGGTGGAGATAGCCGAAGCTAATAAAGCATCATCCTTGGTTATCGGTATGAGTCCGGATATTGGCGGAAGAAATATGCACCGTAAGACCAGTGTTTATTACACTCCTCTAACAGTAATCGGCATGTTCCAGCCCAAGCTGGATGTTAAAGTACTTGCGGATTTATATCATCAGTATGATAAAGCCAACGATTTTGCGAAAAAGGATGAAAGCATGGCCGCGGGCTGCGGCGCGTTCCTCAATGCGGCCATGATGCTGCAGGGCGTGAATCACATTGCCCTGATAACCAATTCTCCACAGTTGAAAAAGACCACCGGGGCATGGGGGCAGTACATCATGGAAGGGGCCAATAAGAAGAATGTCATTACTCTGGAAATGCATGACTTGGAGAATAAGAATGAGCACACCATTCTCGGGAATTTAGCCCAGAGTTCGGCAGGAGATGAAACCATTAGCATGGTGCTTTTGGATAAAGCTATGCCGGATTATCGAAAAGAATTACGCCTGGTGAAAGAGCTGAAAAAGTCAATGCCGCTTATGGTATTCACTATTGACACCAGCACTCCGGAAGGCAGTATCTGGCAAGGCATGTCTCCAAACCAGGAGTCTGCTTTTGATATATTATGGACTGACTTTATTACGGCTCTCAGCGGTATGCTGAGAATAGACGTGAATCCAAACCCCAATGTTAAAAAAGTGCGCGAAATGACAGCAGAGTATGTAGGAAAATGGCAAGAGACGAAAGAACGATATGAGCAAGATCCTCTGGGCACCGGTGAAACAGACCTGCTTATCAGTTTGGGATATCCGGGAGATAAGGGGACAGAGGCTGTTGGAACAACGGAAAAACAGGAACCCATAAACAATAACCAAGACGCAAAGAATATGGGTATAAAGTTGGCAAGGCAGTTGCATAAGCAGGGCTTGCTTGAGGGACGTAACCGGATGAATATGTTTGTAGGTTCTGACAGCCTGATTGATTTAGCAGAGGAATTAAAATACCAGACTTTTCTGACACCTTTGGCCAAAATATTCGGCTGGATAACCGGAACCGGAATTTATCCGCATAGGGCGCATAAAGGACATGAAGCGACATTGTTTGAACAGGTGGCCCGACTTTCCATTAATTTCTTTCTCCATCCCAGGAATCTGGGGCCTGATGCATATTTCAATGAGCCATTCCAGGATATGACGCGTGAGGGGAAATATGCGAATATTAACGGTGCCACCGTACATGAGACAAATGATTCGATGACCATGCCTAACATCCAGCGTACGGCCCAGGTCTCGCCCACATTTCTTTTTGAATTCAATGAGATGACGCCGGAGATTGAGGGTAAGATAGGAGTATTATATGATGCGTTTATTGATGAGATAGTAATAATTAACGCAGAGAGCAGAGATAAAGAATTTTTGCCGGGTATGTCCGCCCAGGCGAATATGCTTGTGCTTTTGGACGTGCCAAGATGGCTGATGGGTATTACACAACTGTTCAATGGATGGATGCTGTACCAGTGGACAGGTTTATTCGTGCGCGCCCGGGAGCATATGGCAAACGCGCAGGCGGTTGCGCAATTCAACGCGCGGTTCAATTTGTTAAAAAAACGCGTTTGGAATATAAACACGGCTGAGCTCAGGACTGACCAGGCCTCGTTTGTGTCTTTCCAGGCTCTTTCCCTGAAAGAAGTTGGGTTGCGGAACTGGTTGAAAGGTATGTTTTTGGGACATCAGACTTTGGTCGAAAACTCGAACAAGATAAAAATATATCTACCCGGTTTTTTAATCAATATGATGAACCGAGGCCCGGCTTCTAATCGTAGACTATACGACCGGGCAAAGCAATATTTTGTACACATGGTGGATTATCAGAGCCGGGTTAATTTTAATAAAGTAGTTAGTGACAGACACCAGAATTCGGGAATCGTTAATGCGGAATTGAGTTTGAGCCGGCAAGGAAAACAAGCGGCTCGGGCAGCGGCTAAGAGCCTGGACCAAAGGCAAGCGCCGGTTAAATTTTATACAAAGACAACCGAGATGCTTCTGACTCCGGCCATTATAATCCAGGCCTTGATGAAAGAACTCAGGGCCGAATCTGCGGCTGAGGCATTTACAAGTCATTTGGGCCGTCAGCTCAGTAGTGCAGGTGAAGTGTTAAGCCTGGAAGCTGTGACAGCCACGCTGAGCAGCATGGATGTTGCTAAAGACCCGGCTTTGCAAGCTTTGCAGAACCAGGCCAGGCAGATAGAGGCAATGCCGGATTCTGAAATGCGCACCCTGCTATCAAGTAAGCTGCTCTTAAGCGTGCTGCCCTTGATGGGAGGCAGAAGAGAAGCGGTTTCGGCGCACGAAGTTGATTTAGCGGGTAAAACCTTCAAGATGACCGGTATTTCCGAGGAGGCGGCTAACGAGCTGTTGACATGGATCGAAACCACAATGAATAAGGAAAACGTGGATGTACAATTACTGAATGCTGCCAAAATTGTCCTGACCCAGGCCACGGGTACGCCTGTGGATCAAGTGGTTGGTCTGGATAATGAGGCCGGTGCTGTTTTTGCAAAGCTTATGCTGCAGGCTGAGATAAGCGCGTATGAACAGCCAAATATTCTGGGTATAGATTCCCGGAATAAGATAGCCTGCTTTGCAAATGTGGGAGTCGAAGAGGTTGAGGTAGCCGGTATCAATGCGGCGGTCTCGCTCTTTGGAGTGTTCCCCAGCGACGCTTCTGAGCCGGCGGCAATGAAAGCCGCGCTTGCCAAAGTACTGGAAGAGCAGCCTGGACAGCTAAGCATGTTCGCCGGCCTGCGCCGGACGCCGGCTTTGGTACGGGCTCCGAACGCGGTTTTAAACTGGCTGGCTGAACAGATGTTGGTTGAGGCCAAGAAAGAGTATTTGCCCACCAGGGTGCGCATGTTAATGGATGTGCTGGCCATGAAGACCTCGCCGGTTTATTACTTCTGGAGTAATACTGACAAGATCCGGAAGAAGGATTTCAAGCTGGATACCGAGCTGGCCCAGACCAGTCTCCTGAAAAGAATGTCCAAGATGGAATTGCCGGAATTCGCGGCTTGGATGAAGAGCAATGACCTTACAGCCCTACAGTTGCGGCAAATGGTTCACGCAACGGATTCCAGAAGCCGGGGTGAGCTGGGCGCGCATTTTGTTAGGATAATGTATCCCTCCAAACTGGGTGTAAAACCTGCGGACCTGGATGTTATGCCGGACGAGGACCAGATCCTCAACTTCCGGGCTTTCACGGCCTTCTTTGCGGGCATGAAGAGTGTTCCCATGGTAAAAATTACTCTTGGAGATGTGGATGTTTCCATACCAGTTGCCATGATCCGCGTTATAGGGTTCAAGGGAGTACTGGGTCTCACGGTTGATAAGCTTGAGGCTCTGAAGATTGCGGTAGACCAGGATATCCTGGACCTCTACCTGCGCCAGTATCTGCGGAATTCGGTCAACGTAGCAGCCTAAGGGAGAGAGTCGTAGGGGCGTTTAATTAAACGCCCCTACAACCTTTATATTGACCATAATACCGTGTTATAATGACACGAGCACGATATTAACATTATGAACCAAGTGCAAATCAAACCATCTCAAATTGATTTCCTCCTTTTTTTATGATATAATCAAATAAATTTCTTTAAAAAATTGTTTTTGGGGAAAAAATGATAAGAAAAAATCCACTATTTTATGAAAAATCAAACCTCAGCAAACTGGCATCGATATCCCAATGGAATAAGCCACAAGGCAGAGTATGGGCAAAAATCATCTCGCTTCTGATTGCTATTACATTTGTGTTTCCCTGCCTGGCCTGGGCCTTTGAACCTGGGTCCTTTTCAGCGCCGGCTCAGCATATTTTATATAACCAGCAGCCAATCAAAATTCCACCAAAGTTCGGCACTATCACCCAATCATATAAAGGCAATGAACGCCTGGTGGTGCACGTGCAAGACCTGCACTGCAATTACGAGGTGCAGAATAATATAGCTAAAATGATAGACACTCTGGCCGGACGCTGCGGTCTGCAATTGGTGGGCATTGAGGGCGCGTCGCTGCCAATCAATGTGACCAAGCTTTCCACCTTTCCGGTAGAGGAAGTAAAAAGAGAGGCCGCGCACTATTTAATGAAGCAGGGCAAGCTTACCGGACCGGAACTTTATGCGGCGGTAGGCCGGCATCCTATCCAACTGGAAGGTATTGAGAGCGCGGCTTTGTATGAACATAACCACAAAACCGTTGGGAAATTTGTTAATAATGAAAGCCAGGGCTATATCTTCGATCTGCGCGAGACCCTGGAGGAGCTTAAACCCGGGATTTACAACCCCGCGCTGGCAGCCCTGGACAAGAAGCAGCAGGCTTTTCGCCGGGGCGCGCTCTCCTTGCTGAAATACTGCGCCTATCTGCATACTTATGCCAGGCGCTGCGGAGAAGACCTGGGAGTGTATCCCAACTTGAAAGCGTATTTGTCCAAACATAGTCCGGCATTTTCCAGGGGCATGGATTCAGACCGGCTGTTTGACGAGTTAGGTCAACTGGATCAATGCCTGCGTGCCCGGGTTTACACTACGGCGGTGCAGGAAGAGATGGATGTTATGCAGCGCCGTCTGGATATAATGGACAAAATCCTTAATATCTCAGCCTCGTCTGAGGAGTTGGCAGAGTACCGGTCACAGCCCGGGGTTTTCAAAGTAGGGCGCTTTCTGGAGTTCATCAGCCAACATGATAAAACCGGGGAATTAATCCTGGATCCGGAAGTGTACGCACTGGACCGCTATCTGGAAGCGGCGCGGACTTTCTACCAGACAGCGGATGAACGCAGCCGGGCATTCGTGGAAAATATTATTGACCGGATGGAGGCGCACCAGACTGGAATTTCCATGTTGGTGACCGGAGGCTTTCATACTCCCCTGGTACTAAAGGAACTGGAACACCAGGGCGTGTCCTATGTCTGCGTAAAGCCGCGGCTAAGGCGTCAGGATATAATAAATCCGTACTTTGCCCTGCTAAGGAACCAGCGCACACCATTGGAAAAACTCCTGGCCCAGAACCAGAATGTCCTGGCGATTGAGCTCTCCTCTCCGCAGAGGAGTGGAGATACGAATCGCGTAATAAAACCCGCGGAGCTGACCACAACCGAAGGTTTATATTACCGTCTGGCAGATACCATACTAAAAACCGGCCTGCTGGCACGCGGGCTAAAAAAGTTTACCCAGGCGCCCCGGCTGCTCGCGGCGTATCAAGCGGAAATCAGAAAATATGCTTCGAATGATCCTGGAATATTACTCCAGCAGGTGAAAATTAAAGGGAGTGTTATGGCAGCCCGGTTTAATACCGGCTTAAGCGCGCTTATCCATAAAATCAAGGAAGGTGAGCTGATATCCGGAGCTGCCGCCCGGTTTGATATGTTTGGGAATAAGGTACAAATAATAGCCGCAGGGCAGGAAACCAGGGTCTTGAGTAAATTAGAGCCAACCAAACTTACAACCACAGTCTTGCCAAAAATTAAAAAGGCAGCTCTGGCCGGCGGGATTGCGTATCAACAGAAACCGCTTAAAGCTGCGGGGAAGAGAATAACCCACCTTTTTAGTTATACCAGGATCCAATGGGTGGGATCGTTGGGGCCGGCCGCAATCCTGGTGATATTTTGCCTGGCGGCTTTAAATCCTGCTGACGACAAAGTGGGAGGGGCAGAGCAGCCGCTTAGCAGTAAATCCGGAGCTCAATCCCGGACCAGGTCGCTAATACCTGCAGCGATTTCCGATGAGCAACCGTCTCCCGGAGAAGTCTCGGCCGTGACT
>DAOVYW010000120.1 GCA_030635415.1 Candidatus Firestoneibacteriota bacterium | reverse complement strand
GGTACGATGCCGGATGATTAGATTTAGGAAAAGAAGTTGGCAGGGAGGATATGATGAATAAGTTGTCGGTCCGTGATCTTCAAGTCAGTGATCAGCGTGTTCTGGTGCGGGTGGATTTTAACGTACCCATGGATGCTGCTGGAAAAATCACGGATGATACCAGAATTAGAAAGGCTTTGCCTACAATTGAATTTCTTAGCCGTGCCGGGGCCCGGATTATTTTATGTTCGCATTTGGGCCGCCCAAAAGACGCTCCCGAGGACCGGAAGAAATTCTCCCTGGTGCCCGTGGCCCGGCGGCTGGGCGAGTTGATGGGCCGGGAGATTATTATGGCGCCCGAGGTAGTGGGGCCGGAGGTAACAAAACTGACTGCTGGGCTGGCTGCCGGTAATATCCTCATGCTGGAGAATGTTAGATTTATAAAAGGGGAGACTAAAAACGATCCGGGATTTTCCAAGCAGTTGGCGGAGTTGGCGGACATATATGTAAACGATGCTTTTGGCTCGGCCCATCGCGCCCACTCTTCCACCGAAGGCGTGGCCCGTCTGGTTTCGCCGGCAGTGGCCGGGTTTCTGATGGAAAAAGAGTTGGAATATTTAGGTAGGGTGGTTGCGGATCCGGAAAGGCCTTTAGTAGCCATCCTGGGTGGAGCCAAGGTCTAAGGAAAAATTGAGATTCTCAGCAATTTGCTTCCCAAGTTTGACAGCCTGATTATCGGCGGCGGCATGGCCTATACTTTTTTAAAAGCCAAATGTATCGGGATTGGTAAATCGCTTTGTGAAGACGATCTGATTCCCATGGCTAAAGAGATTCTTAAACAGGCCTTGGATTTGAATAAAACCCTGGTGCTGCCTATCGATCATATTGTGGCGGATGATTTCAGGGTTGATGCCAAAAGCCAATTAGTTCCGCGCGGTAATATAGATGAAGGGTGGCAAGGCATGGATATTGGTCCGGAAACCGTGAAAAAGTTCAGCGCGGTTATTAAAAACGCCAAAACCATAATTTGGAACGGTCCCATGGGGGTTTTTGAGATGGAACCTTTTTCCAAGGGGACTTTTGCTATGGCTAAGATATTAGCGGAATCCGGAGCCACAACTATTATCGGCGGCGGGGATTCGGTAGCAGCGGTTACCCAAATGGACCTGGCCGATAAAATGACCCATGTGTCTACAGGCGGGGGAGCCTCGCTGGAATTTTTAGAAGGCCGGCAACTGCCGGGAGTAGAAGCACTAACGGAGCAGCTATCTGTTTGAATTATTTAGCAGTAGACTTCGTGCTTTGTGGTAAAGCGGCCGTGTGCGTAGAGTTGCGGCGCGCTCTGCCTCTGATTTAGAAAAGGAACTGGAGGAGATTTTTAATGCGTACACCTATTATTGCTGGAAATTGGAAACTGAATTATAAACAGGAGCAAGCCGGAGATTTGGCCCGGCAGATAGTGGAAGCCACACGCGAGGTTTCCGATGTAGAAGTGGTGCTCTGCCCGGTTTATACGTCGCTGGAGACAGTCAGGCGGATAGTGGAGCACAGTCCGGTTAAACTGGGCGCCCAGGATATGTTCTGGGAAGAGTCAGGAGCGTTTACCGGGGAGGTCTCGGCTTCCTTGCTTAAGGATGCCGGGTGTTCCCTGGTGATTATTGGGCATTCTGAACGGCGGCAGTATTTCAATGAGACCAATGAGACTGTGAACCGTAAGGTAAAAGCCGCTTTGACCGCGGGTTTAATTCCCATTATGTGCGTAGGCGAGACCTTGCCGGAACGCGAGGCCGGAAAAGTCGAGTCAGTGATTAGCGATCACTTGCTTAACGGTCTGGCCGGGTTGAGTTCCGAGGAAATTAGTAAAATTATTATAGCGTATGAACCTGTATGGGCGATCGGTACCGGGAAGAATGCCACGCCGGATCAGGCCCAGGAAGTCCATCTGCTGATTAGGAAATTACTCGCAAAAGTTTCCGATTCCAAAACCGCGGAAAAGGTCCGCATTCAGTACGGCGGGAGCGTCAAACCGGATAACATTAAGGCTCTTATGGCTCAACCGGATATTGACGGCGCCTTAGTGGGCGGAGCCGGTTTAAAGGCTGAAACCTTTGTTCCACTTGTGAAGTTTAAGAGTTAAGTAGTTCCTGTTGCGGAAGCGTGTTTTCTCAAGTTTGTCATTCCGAACGAAGTGAGGAATCTCCGCGGAAACGCCTGAAATATCAGGTCTCTGGGATATTCTTCGCCTGCCTGTGATGAATTAGTCCAGGAAATAATTTGATCCAGGGCGGCTCAGGATGACAAAACGCGGGAGTCCGCCAAAAATAGCTCTTCGCAACCGGAACTAGTTACGAAAACAGATATTAAGGAGGAATTGATATTATGTTGCATAAGCTCTTGTGGGCTCTGCATATTGTTAATTGCACAGTGCTAATTATTGTGGTTCTGTTGCAGGCCGGAAAGGGATCAACCGTTGGTTTGTCTTTCGGCGGCGGCGCATCCCAGACAGTATTTGGGTCGTCGGGCGGTAAAAACTTTTTCGCCCGGCTAACATCGGGATTAGCTATTTTATTTATGGTCACCTCGGTTTTTCTTTCGGTTATTTCGTCGCGCTCGAACTCAAGTTACCGGGGGGTTATGCGCCAGTTACCTGGCAGTTCCGGGTCAACGGTTCCGGACCAATCGCCATCAGAGCAGGCGCCTCCGGCACCTGTGACCTTGCCGGAAGGCCAGTAACCGCCTTTCCGGCTTTTCAGTTGACAGGTATTCCGCTGGAGGATATAATCGCAGCCATTATTATCTGAATAAAAAACTCCTCTCAGGGGCCGGGGTTTTCTTGGTTTTTATGAAAAATATACTGAAAATTAATCTGGATTCTATTGGGGAAGATTCGCAGGTTATTTCCCAGGAGATTTCCGGACTGAATTTGGATTTAGATGAGTCGGTTTCAGAAAAGGGCCCGATCTCTTTAAAGTACATGATATACCGCTTAGGTGAAAAGATTTATATTCAGGGCCGGGCGAAAATTGATGTTGAACTGACCTGTGCGCGATGCTTAATGGAGTTTGCAACCCCTCTGCAAGCAGAATTGTTGCTAGTGGCTGTTCCGGTGGAGCAATATTCACCAGACCAGGAAAGCAGGGAGCAGGATCCCGTCTTTGTCGCCTATAGAGGCGGTCAGTTGGATTTATTTCGCGAGATTCGCAGTGCTTTATTATTAGCCATTCCCATGAAGCCGCTTTGCCGGGAGGATTGTCCTGGCTTATGTTGCCAATGCGGTAAGCGGTTGGCGGAAGGAGCGTGTTCCTGTAGCCGGAAGAGAGGCACCGGAACTTTGGCCGCTCTGGAAAATTTGTCAAAGACTAAAAAGGTTTACGACTCAGTGGAAGCGTATACTGATGTCAAGCAGGAGGAGTAATTAATTATGGCAAATCCCAAAAGAAAATTTTCAAAAGCTCGTACCAGGAAGCGGAGGGCCTGCTGGAAATTGACACCCGTGGATATTTCAGTGTGTCCGCAATGTCAACAACCTAAGCGACCTCATTATCTATGTTCTAACTGCGGGTATTACCGGGGTAAAGAAATAATTACTTCCGGGAACGTTTAAAACGAAAGGCTGCTGTATGGTATCTATCGCGTTGGATGGAATGGGAGGAGACAAGGCGCCGGTTGAGGAAGTGGCCGGCGCGGTGGAGGCGGTTAATCAGAATCCCAATTTGAAGGTTTTATTAACCGGCCGGCAGAAGCTTATCGGGGAAGAATTGGTAAAATACAAGTACGACTCCGAACGGATTGAAGTTTTTCATGCCGAAGAAAGAATAACGATGGATGATCCGCCGGGGATGGCGGTGCGCCGCAAGAAAAAATCCTCGCTCCATCTGGCCAATCAACTGGTTAAAGCGGGAAAGGCTCAGGCCGTATTTACCGCCGGGAACACCGGGGCCGCCATGGCGGTCTCCTTATTGCATTTGGGCCGAATACCCGGGATTATCCGTCCGGCTCTGTTAATAAATTTACCTTCCCTAAACCGTCATGGATGGACCTCGATCCTGGATGTCGGTGCGAATGTTGATACCAAACCAAAAATGCTGGCCCAGTTTGCCCTTATGGGCGAGCTTTATTGCCGCCATGTGATGAAGGTCAACCAGCCACGAGTCGGGTTGCTTTCGGTGGGCCGGGAAAATTCCAAGGGCAATGAACTTATCCGGCAAAGCTGGAAATTGATTGCCGGCTTAAAAAATATTAAATTTATAGGAAATGTAGAAGGGCAGGATATTCTCGAAGGCAGAACCGACGTGGTAGTCTGTGATGGTTTTGTGGGCAATGTTCTATTGAAGTTCGGGGAGGGCAGTATACGTCTATTCGGCGAACTGATCAAGCAACAGGTAAAGGCGGGCGGGTGGCTGACCAAGATATCAATAGGGATGTTTATTCCGATTCTTCGTGCCATTAACCGCCGGGTGGATTACCAGGAGTATGGCAGTGCTCCGCTGTTGGGCATTAATGGTATTTCTACCATTGGGCACGGCAAATCGAGCCGTCGGGCGATAAGAAGCGCCCTGTTGCAGGGCGTTAAATTCATCGAAGAGCACATCAATTTTAAAATTGAGGCCGCTCTCAAGGGGACCCGGATGGCTGAAAAATGAAGCGGGCTAAGCGGGTCGGAATCGCGGGTATGGGCTATTATCTTCCCGAGCGTGTAATGTCCAATAAAGAATTAGAGAAGCAGTTGGATACCACGGACCAATGGATCCGAAGCAGGACCGGTATTCAGGAACGGCGTATTGCCGCACCCGAACAAGCGGCTTCCGACCTGGGAGTGATAGCCGGACGCCAAGCATTGGAAAACGCGGGAGTGGCGGCTTCGGAAGTGGATATGATCATAGTGGCCACCTCCTCGCCGGATATGGTTTTTCCGGCTACCGCTTGTCTGATCCAGGCTAGTCTGGGCGCGGTAAATGCAGCGGCTTGCGACTTAAATGCGGTTTGTACCGGTTTTCAATATGCTTATATAGTTGGCGTGCAGATGATCGCCGCCGGGCAGGCCGGAAAAGTTCTGGTGATCGCCGCCGAGAAATTTTCCAGTCTGCTGGACTGGGAAGACCGTTCGACCGCGGTATTGATGGGGGACGGCGCGGGAGCGGTTTTACTGACTGACGACGCTGCGCGAGGAGAATTATTGGGCTGCACCCTGGGTACGGACAGCAGAGGGATAGAAAGTCTCTGGATTCCCGGTGGAGGATCAGCCCGGCCGACTACGCATGAAACTGTGGATCAGCGGTTGCATTATATGAAGATGAACGGGCAGGAAATCTATAAATTTGGGGTTCGGATTATTGGCGAGAGTGTAGTGGAAGCCCTGGCCCGGGCGGGCTTGAAAGAATCCGATCTGGATATGTTGATACCTCATCAGGCCAACCTGCGTATTATCCAATCTGCTGCCAAACGCCTTAATCTTTCAATGGAAAAGGTTATGATTAATATAGGACGTTACAGCAATACCTCGGCGGCCTCTGTGCCAATAGCAATGGTGGAAGCCGAACAAGAGGGGCGTCTCCGGCCGGGGATGATCGTGGCCTTGGTGGCTTTTGGGGCCGGCTTGACTTGGGGTGCTTCCATATTACGCTGGTGAACAAGGAGAAAATAAGTGCCTAAGATCGGATTATTATTTCCCGGGCAGGGCTCGCAGTTTGTAGGTATGGGACGGGAATTAATCAACGCCTTCCCGGCCGCTCGCGCGATTTATGAGCTGGCGGATCAAACTCTGGGTTTTTCCATAAGCCGGATTATATTGGAAGGCCCGAATGAGAAACTGAAAAGCACGGATATCGCTCAGCCCGCGATCATGACCGCTACCGCGGCCGCCTGGACGGTTTTAACCGAAAAATGGAAACCGTCTTCGGAAAAATGCGTTTGCGCCGGACATTCCTTAGGAGAGTATGCCGCACTTCTGGCCGCCGGGGTGATCAATTTTAGGTCGGCAGTGGACTTGCTCCACCAGCGGGGAAAACTAATGCAGGCAGCGGCCGAACAGATCCAGGGTGGGATGGCAGCGGTAATAGGGCTCACACCGGAAGAAGTGGAGGTACTCTGTCGCGAGGCTGCCGCTGACGGCAGTCTGCAACCGGCTAATTTGAATTGTCCCGGGCAGGTAGTTATATCCGGTTCTTCCGCGGCGTTGACCCGGTTCTACGAGTTAGCCGGCGAGAAGAAAATACGGGTGATTCCCTTGTCGGTTTCCGGTCCCTTTCATTCACGCTTTATGCGCGGTGCGGGAGAGGAATTAGCCCGGGCTTTGGAAAAAACCACTTTGCAAGCGGCGAATATTTCAGTTATTGCAAATATTTCAGCCGCTTTGGTTAATGATCCGGCGGCCATCAAAGCTGCCTTGGTTAAACAGGTTTCCGGCTCGGTTCTTTGGGAAACCTCCATGAAAAAGATGCTGGACATGGGCGTGAAGGTTATGGTAGAAATCGGGCCCGGTAAGGTTTTACGTGGCCTGATGAAAAAAATTGATCCCCAGGTCAGAGTCTTAGCGGCTTTTACGCCGGCCGAGATTGAAGCTGTAGCTTTGGAATTGGCCGAGGCTGAATAATTAACAGGAGGCTGATTAATGGACTTAAAGAATAAAGTCGCCCTGGTTACCGGAGGCGCACAGGGCATTGGTCTGGAGATTGCCCGGAAAATGGTATCCTTAGGAGCGGACGTGGTATTGGCCGATGTGAATCAGGGCCAAGTTGAAGAGAGCGCCCGGAGGCTGTCCGGCGAGACGGGAAGGGAAGTCTTTTCCCTGAAAATAAATGTAGCTGACTACCCGGAAGTTGAACAAGGCGTAAAAAAAATTATTGACAAATATACCCGACTCGATATATTAGTCAATAACGCTGGGGTAACCCGGGACGGCTTGATCATGCGGATGAGCGACGCGGATTGGGACTTGGTAATTTCGGTCAATCTCAAAGGAACTTTTAACGGTATTAAGGCAGTAAGCCGGCCAATGATAAAACAAAGAGGCGGACGGATTATTAATATAGCTTCGGTGGTTGGATTGATGGGAAATGCGGGTCAAGCCAACTATGCTGCGAGTAAAGCAGGAGTGATGGGTTTAACCAGGACGGCGGCCCGAGAGATGGCTTCCCGCAACATAACTGTGAATGCCATTGCGCCGGGGTTTATAAAAACGGCGATGACCGATAAACTTTCAGAGGAGGTTATAGGAAACTTAAAGAAAATGATACCCCTCGGCAGGTTGGGGGAG
>DAOVYW010000023.1 GCA_030635415.1 Candidatus Firestoneibacteriota bacterium | reverse complement strand
GCGTTTGGCAGTGAAGGTATGTGGGGAGAAAACGGAGTAGTTATCTGCAATGAGATGCTGAATCAGAAATCTCCGCAAATCATCTTATCCGCTTCAGGTAGCGCGATTATCGTGTGGACCGACGCGCGAACCAGCCATTATACCCTCTATGACCGAAGAATTTACAGACGGGGAATAGCGCAATGGACAGCCAACGGCGTGGTTATTTCTGACGCGGGGGACAATCAAAGGAGGCCACAACTTATCTCTGATGGAGCTGACGGAGCCATAATTGCTTGGTTGGACAACCGCGCCGGATGCGCGGAAGTCTATGCCCAACGGATAGATAGCAGTGGAAACGCTCAATGGACGGCTAATGGGGTTGTCATCTGCGCAGGACATGATAATGATTCTCCCCAAATTATCTCTGACGGTTCGGGTGGCGCGATCATCGTTTGGGTAGACTACTCTCTGGAGATGCCAAAACTCTATGCCCAAAAGATCAATAACAGCGGATTTGTTCAATGGACAGCCAATGGCGTTGAACTACGCAAGGAAGGGTTTTTTGAATTAACGTACCAACTTATTTCCGACGGATCGGGCGGCGCGCTGATTGTTACGTCTGACATCAACATGTTTTATATGCAAAGCATAAATAACAGCGGCGTGGTTCAATGGGGAGACGCGGGCGTGGGAATCAGTGCGGGCAGTAATCCGCAACTCATGTCCGATGGATCCGGGGGCGCGCTGATTGTTTGGTCCGATGGCGACATCTATGCTCAACGGATAGATAGCAGTGGAAACCTTCAATGGACATCCAATGGCGTGGTTATGTGTAATGCCGGCGGTGGTCAAAGCTATCCGCAACTCAGCTCCGATGGATCCTGGGGCGCGTTGGTTGTTTGGCAGGACTATCGGGACGGAAATAGTGACATCTATGCCCAAAGGATAGGTGGCAATGGAGTTGTCCAATGGATGGCGGATGGCGTTATCATCTGTAATGCGGGAACTGATCAATCCGCTTCGAAAATTGTATCTGACCAAAATAACGGCGCGTTGATTATTTGGGAGGATAAACGATCCGACATGGATGGTGATACCTATGTTCAGAGAATAAATAGTACCGGAGCAAACCTTTGGCGGGAAAATGGCCTGGTGATATGTGATGGGGAAAATGATCAAACCGCACACCAACTCATCTCCGACGGGTTCGGCGGTGCCTTGACTGTTTGGCAGGATCAACGTGCGGGAAATTATGATATTTACGCGCAAAAAATCATCCGGCCCAAACCGCAAATCACCAGCCTCTCGCCCAATCAAAGTCCCGGGAGCGAGATCCCCGGCAATATAACCATATATGGGTCCGGCTTTTGGGATGACCGGGGAATAATTACTTATGTTAAACTTACCCGCACGAGCGAGCCGGACATACCGTTTGTCAATTTAAATATCCTTAATCCGGATACCTTGACCGGCGATCTTTTAATTACCGGCTCAACCGCACGGGGAGACTGGTTTGTTGTAGCTTATGACAGCCTGGGCCAGACCGGTACCTCCAACACTGTTTTTTTCAATGTTTATGAACCTAGTATGCAAAGCCTGGCATGGATTTCAGCCTCGGCCGCAAGTATCTACACCGGTACCCGGGATAATTTGGTGGGTCAAATCAATTGCACGGCCGAAGGATATGATTTTTTGGAGTCTTTATCAGTGGAGAATACGGGCAGCGCCCTCGCCGGGACGGATATCACTGTTCTTTCCTTGTGGTACCAGTCAAACGGAGGCAGTGGCGGCATTACTTTTGATCCGCTTCAGGCGCGGAAACTGGGAGACTTTACTGCTATATCCGGCGAACGTGCCTGGCATATTACGCTCCAAGAGAAAGTACATGACAGGAGCGCGCTGTACCTTACCGCTGATGTTAGCGCCGGCGCTCAAGTCGGAAATAACTGCCGCTTCTTCTTGCCAATCGCAGGCGCTGAATTTCAATTCAAAAGCGCCCTTCCAGCTGGGATATTATTAAGCGGGACAGAGCAGGTTATTATTAAAAGCGCCAGTCTTCAGATGGATTTCATTAGCCTGGCGCCGGTTAACATTACGCCAAGCCAGTGCGGGGTGCGCCTGGGACGGATTGAAGCGACTAATATCAGCGGAGGCACGATTTCGCTTGATTCCATATTAATGACCTTGCGAGACCTGGCGGGAAACGAGCAAGACCTGGATGCGGTATTTGCGCGGATATGGCTTGAGCGCGCCGGCAACACGGTCTCGAGTCTTGCCGCCCCCGGGGAAGGGAAAACCTTCATCTTCACTCCTTCCCTGGATCTATTCGCGCAAGACCAAGCAACTTTTGAACTCAAGGGCGATATCCGATCATCGCCCAGCCAGAAAAGTTTTGTGGTCGGTTTGCCGCATGAGCAATGCATGAACAACAGCGGACTTTTATCAGAAACAATCCCCGGCCAAGCCTTTCCTTTGTTAACTAATCCGATAAATATCCGTGAGCGGGAATTAACCAAGGTCTTTAGCAATTATCCCAATCCCTTTCATTCAGGTCAGGGTGTAACCAAAATAGCATATTACTTAAAAAGCCCGGGCTGGGTAAAAATCGAGGTGTTGACCATGGGCGGCCAGGGTGTCAAGGTTGTGGTCGCTGAGGAGAAAACCGCGGGTGTGCAGGAAGCGGGATGGAACGGAAAAAACGCGCAAGGATATGAGGTGAGAAGTGGGATTTATCTGCTGTGGATAGAGGTTCGCTATGCGGATGGCACCCAAGAGCAACTGACGCGCAAAGTGGCAGTTGCCAGGTGAGGCGGAGCGGAACATGAGAAAGCGAAAAACACACCTGTGGCTTCTTGGGCTATGCTTATTGGCCGGCGGACGCGTGCTTGCCGGCGAAGGAATGTGGGGAGAAAATGGCCGGGTTATCTCAAATGCAGTAACTAATCCGTCCAGGCCACAACTAATACACTTGGACTCCGGCGGCGCGCTGATTTGCTGGGGTACCAGTGACGGCATCAGCGCCCAAAGAATAAACAGCCAGGGAATCGCGCAATGGCCGGCCAATGGCGTGGTCATCTGTAATGCGATCAGTACTCAATCCAGCCCGCAGCTTGTCTCTGACGGTTCGGGCGGCGCAATAATTGTTTGGGAAGACGCGCGGAACTACGCGGCAACCAATTATGACGTGTATGCTCAGAGAATAGATAGTTCGGGCGTTGTCCAATGGACAGCCAATGGCGTGTGCATCTGCAACGCGGGAAATAATCAAGGTATTCCGCAGCTTGTCTCTGACAACTCAAACGGGGCTATCATCGTGTGGGCGGACGAGCGGGTGGGCGATAATGACATCTATGCTCAAAGAGTAGACACTAATGGCAATACTAAATGGGCGGATAATGGCGTGGTCATCAGCAATGCGGCGGCTAGTCAATGGAGTCAGCAACTTATCCCTGATGATTCCGGCGGCGCGTTGATCGTTTGGTCTGGCGGCGGCATCTTTGTCCAGAGAATTGATGGCAATGGAAATACTCAATGGACAGCCAATGGCGTGGATATCTGCAGTTCTGGGATTTTTCCGCAACTCATCACCCTTGGTTCCGGGGACGCGCTGGTTGTTTGGCAGGACTATCGGAACGGACAGTATGACATTTATGCGCAAAGGATAGATGGCGATGGAAATACCCAATGGACAGCCAACGGCGTGGTTATCTGCAATGCGGAAGATGACCAAAAAGCGCCCCAACTCACGGCTGACGGAACCGGCGGCGCTCTGATTGCTTGGGAAAGTGAACAGGCCAGCGGTTATTATGACATTTATGCCCGGAGGGTCGACAGCGCAGGAAATGCTCAATGGACAGCCAACGGCGTGGTTATCTGCAATGCGGGAAATAATCAACAAAGTCCGGAACTCACATCTGATGGGGCTGGCGGTGCCGTGATCGTTTGGCCGGACTACCGGTTCAGCGAGTATGACATCTATGCCCAGAGGATAGATGGCAGTGGAAATATTCAATGGACAGCTAATGGCGCGGTTATCTGCGATGAGCAAGAAAATCAACGAAGTTCGCAACTCATATTCGACGGTAACGGTGAAATTATTATCTGGCAGGATGGGCGTGAAGGCACGTGGTCAATTTATGCTCAAAAAATCATCCGTCCCAAACCGCAAATTACCAATCTCTCTCCCCAGCAAAGTCCTTGGGGGAAAATGAGCACCATTGCCGTTCAGGGTCGTTTCTTCCAGGATGACCGGGGCTTTGTAACTTATGCTAAACTTACCCGTACTGGCGAAGCGGATATTGAAGCAATCAATCCCGATGTTATCAATGCCGATACTTTTATCTGCAATTTTGATTTGAGTGCTCTTACTACCGCCGGTGATTGGTATGTGATCGTATACGATAGTGCAGGACAGACCGGAACTTCGGACACGGTTTTGTTTAATGTTCACCCGCCGGCAATGCAAAGTCTGGCCTGGGTATCGTCTCAAACCGCAAACATCTACACTGGTATCCAGGATAATCTGGTGGGCCAAATCAATTGCACGGCCGATGGATATGATTTTCTGGAATCCTTATCCGTGGAAAATGTGGGCAGCGCCCGCGCAGGGACGGATATCACTGTTCTTTCCCTGTGGTACCTGTCAAACGGCGGCGGTGGCGGCATTACTTTTGATCCGCGCCAGGCGCGGAAACTGGGAGAGTTCACCGCTATATCCGGTGGGCAGGCCTGGCATATTACCCTCAATGAGGAAGTGATTGACAGGAGCGCGCTGTACCTTACCGCCGATATCAGGGGCAGCGCTCAGGTGGGAAATACCTGCCGTTTCTCCTTGCCGGTCAAGGGAGCCGATTTTCGGTTCAAAGGCGCGCTTCCTGATTTTACTTTATTAAATACGATTGAACAGGTGATTGCTAAAAGCGCCAACCTCCGGCTGGAGGTTGTTTCCCTGGCGTCTGCCAATGTAACCCAAGGCCAGTGCGGGGTGCGCCTGGGACGGATTGAAGCGACTAATATCAGCGGAGGCACGATTTCGCTTGCTTCCATATTATTAACCTTGCGAGACCCGGCGGGAAACGAGCAAGACCTGGATACGGTGTTCACGCGGATATGGCTTGAGCGCGCCGGCATCACGGTCTCAAGTCTTGCCGCCCCCGGGGGAGGGAAAACCTTCACCTTCACTTCTCCCCTGGACCTATTCGCCCAAGATCAAACAACTTTTGAACTTAAGGGTGATATCCAATTATCACCCCGCCTGAAAAGTTTTGTGGCCGGTTTGCCGCATGAGCAATGCATAAACCACAGCGGACTTTTATCAGAAACAATCCCCGGCCAAGCCTTTCCTTTATTAACTAATCCGGTAAATATTCGTGAGCCGGAATTAACCAAAGTCTTCGGCAATTATCCCAATCCCTTCCAGCCGGGTCAGGGAGTAACCAGAATAGCATATTACTTAAAAAGCCCGGGCCGGGTAAAAATCGAGGTGCTGACCATGGGCGGCCAAGGTGTCAAGGTTGTGGTCGCTGAGGAGAAGGCCGCGGGCATGCAGGAAGCGGAATGGAACGGAAAAAACACGCGGGGATATGAGGTGAGGAGTGGGATTTATCTGCTGCGGATAGAGGTTCGCTATGCGAATGGAACCCGAGAGCAACTGGCACGCAAAGTGGCGGTGGCCCGGTAGCCTTAGGGGGTTAAAAATTAATTATCCGGGTTGATATCGCAGGCGAATATATCCTGCGGCAGGGGTAACTGCGGTTTTTGGGCGAGTTGTTCCTCAGCCAAAAGCCGGGATTTCCAAAGACCGTCGCCGGCCTGACGGGCGTCGTGTTCGGCTTGGAGAAAAACATCCTGGTACTTAAAAGTGTTATCCCGGTTGGTTTGACCGTAACCCTGCAGGATGATCTCGTGGTTTAGAAAAAGCAGGTCTGATTGCCGGTAAATGTAGGCCGGCATCCGGCCGTATTGGTCACGATGGGGATAAGGGAAAGCAAGGAGAACATGTTCGCCTTTTAAAAGATCCCAAATAGAAGACGAAGCTTTTGTTCCCGAAGGTCCACCAGGGACAGTAGAGAGTTGGGGGTTAAGCATGGTTACTCCGGCTAAATGGAGGCGGTCATTTACCCCATTAATTCTGACGATGATAGTGTTGCCATTAAGAACATTGATGAATTGGGCGGAAATCATAGGGTTCTCTTCCAAGGTCTCGTCCGCTGGAGAGTTAGCCCAGGCTGTTATGCCGGAGAATAAAAGCGGCAGAAAAATAAGCGTCCGATAAATTAAAGTAAGGATAAATGGTATCCTCAGCATGGCAGATCAACTCCCTTGCTTTTATCGTGGTGTAAGGAGATTCATGAGAATAAGACAAGCATTTTGTGTGCCATTTTATGCTTAAAGCGTGGTTTAAGAAAAAGCTTAAAAAGGAAGGATTTATAGAAAGATAATTGAACCTGCTAATCGATATCTAAATGCAGTCAACAAAAATTAGGGAAAGTATTCCATAAATTCATGAATGAAATAGCCATTTTATTTTTGGGAATGCAACCCCACCCGGTTCAATTTTACCGTCAAAAATAATAGGTAACTCTGGGAATCTGTTGTGGAAACAAAAGAGGCCATCAATTTTTCGAGCTTGATTGGAAGCAGACCTTGTATTATAATAAACCCAGCACGCGCCGCGTGGTTAAGTTTTTCCCATTACAAGATGGATTTTTGAGATGAAATTCAGGTGGGGGGTATAATGAAGAAAAATAAAACTACTAGTACAATACTCGCAATATGTTGGCCCGGACTGGGACAATTTTACAATGGAGAGGTGGCTAAAGGAATTTTAGTTGGGCTCTCATCTTGGTTGATTATTCCTTGGATCCTCGGCATTTGGGATGCTCGTGTGACCTCTGAGAAAATGAATAAAGGCGAAAAAACTATTTGTCCAATAAATTATCTGGCAATGGGAATTTATCTAGTCACCGTATTGGTATTAATGATGATAGCTGTTTGGGGTAAAATTCCAAAAGATAAGATGGATTTAGTGGCTATGCTCAGAGGAGTAGAGCCAATACTAATATGGGTGATTTCAACAAATATTTTTATATCTGTGCAAGCCTTTTTAATTGAAAAAAAACATTCTTTATATGCTCTGATCACGGCTTTCTTAATCGCGACAGTTTTAGCAAGTGTTGGGAAATTGATTTTTTCTCTTGTCATGTCGTTTACGGACCTGGCTATCAGTGGGAGTGGGACATATATAGTGCTTTTCGCGGGTATTTCCGAAGGACTGGCAGTTTTTTTTATATCAATACATTTAATAATCCCTTCCGTTATAGCATTTGGCAGCATCATAGCCATTCGGAAAATTTTAAGCATACAAGAAGAGTAGGTATAACTGATAGGGATTTGCTCTGTAAACGTTTAGCTTCTGACACTTTAGGCTATTCCCCTCCCCGGGAACGTGGAGACTGTGTCATGATCCGTTTTTGTCCTCCCCGAATGATCTTATCGGGAATCTGATCATTCGGGGAGGACAAGCCTTTCAGAAGCACCCTTTCCGCCGCAGGAATTAACAATGGAAAAAAATGCCGTGCCAGAGAAGTTTAGGCGCGGGAAAGGTAACTATGCCGTACTTTGTTTACATACTGGAATGTTCTGACCAGAGTTACTATACCGGTTACACCCAGAACATTAAACAGCGTCTGGTTCTGCATCAAAAGGGAAGCGGTTCAGCCTATGTGTATTCCCGGCGCCCGTTTAAATTAATTTATACCGAAGAGTATCCCACCCAACGTCAAGCCATGCAGCGGGAAAAAGAAATCCAGAAATGGAAACGAGCCCGTAAGCTGGTACTGATTAGGGGGGATTTAAAATGCCGAGGAATGCTGGATGATTAAAATCGCGGAAATTTGCAAAGCCTATAGCGCGCAGCCCTTGCTGGACCGGGTGAGCTTTAATATTAATCCCGGAGAAAGAATAGGATTGGCAGGCCGCAATGGCAGCGGCAAAACGACCTTGTTTAGAATTCTGCTGGGGCTGGAAGAACCGGATAGCGGCGAGATCGGCATACCCAAAGATTACACAGTGGGGTATTTACAGCAGCATCTTTCATTTACGCAGCCCACAGTCTTAGAAGAAGCCTGCCGGGGATTGCCTCCGGCTAGAGAATACGATCACTGGCGCGTGGAGAAAATATTATTCGGCCTGGGCTTTACGGTCGCGGACATGCCGCGCCCCCCGCAGGAACTCTCAGGCGGATTCCAGATCCGTCTGAATCTGACCAAGACCCTGGTTTCGGAGCCGGATCTCCTGCTGCTGGACGAACCTACCAATTATCTGGACATTGTTTCTATCCGTTGGATGGAAAAATTTCTGCGCGCCTGGAAAAGAGAGTTCGTCCTGATCACGCATGACCGGCGGTTTATGGACAGTGTCACGACGCATACTATGGGCATCCATCGCTGTAAGCTGAAGAAAATCCCGGGCCCTACGTCCAAGCTCTATCAACAGATTATACAGGAAGAAGAAATCTACGGAAAAACCCGCGGGCGTGATGAAAAGCGCCGGAAGGAACTTGATGTATTTATTACCCGCTTTCGCGCCAAAGCACGCCTGGCCGGATTAGTCCAGTCACGGATTAAAACTCTGGCCAAACAGCAGAAACAGGAGCAGTTGGAAAAACTGGCAGAGGTGGAATTTAAATTTTCTGCCCGGCCTTTTCCGGCCCGGGAGATGCTTGCCACCAGGGATTTGGGATTTCATTATACCCCGGATAAACCCTGGCTGATTGATAAACTGAATTTCAGCCTGGGTCCGCGGGAACGTATTGCCATTATTGGAAAAAACGGGAAAGGAAAATCAACGCTGCTGCGTTTGCTGGCCGGAGAACTTACTCCCCGGGAGGGAGGGATCAAACGGCATGCCCGTTTGGAAACCGGTTATTTTGGACAGACCAATATCGAACGCTTAAATCCGGAATATACCGTGGAAGAAGAAATGATGGCGGCTGCGCCCAAGCAGAGCCGGGAACGAGCGCGTAACATATGCGGTGTCATGCTCTTTGGCGGTGACCAGGCGCTTAAGAAAATCAGCGTCTTGTCCGGAGGCGAAAAAAGCCGGGTCCTTCTGGGAAAATTGCTCCTGCGACCGGCCAATCTCTTGTTTTTGGACGAGCCGACTAATCATTTGGATATGGAAAGCTGCGACTCCTTGTTGGACGCGATGCAGGATTTTGACGGTTCGGTCATGTTTGTGACCCATGACGAGATATTTCTGCATACACTGGCGGAGAAACTGATTATTTTTGACCGCGATCGGGTTATTTTTTACCATGGCAAATATCAGAATTTTTTAGACGATATTGGCTGGGAGAATGAGGAGACCCGGAAAGAAGGATTTATCAAAGCCGTTCCGCCACCCGGACCCCGGCCGGATCCGGAAAGCAAAAAGCCTGAGCTTGACTTGGCTGCCAGGAAAAGTTTGCGCCAAGCCCGCGCGAAGATTATTCAGGAAAAATCCAAAGTCCTGCGTCCCCTGGAAGCGCGGGTGCGGGAATTGGAGAAGATAATCGAGCGTCTGGAATTGGAAATAAGCCGGAATAACCAGTGCCTGATCGAAGCCTCTACGCAAGGGGATACCCAGGCGATTGCCGAGTTGCCTAAGAAAAACCGCGATCTGCAAACCCAGGTGGATTTTTTATACCAGGAGCTGGAAAAAGCCCACCGTGATTATGATGTGAAGATCCGGCATTTTGAGAAAAAACTGGAGGCCTTGGAAAGATGAGAAAGCCTGGATAAGGAATATAAACCATAGGGGCTGGTTCTAAACCTGACCTTATTGCGGGTTTTGGCTTGAAAGCCGTGACTATGACGCGGCTAACGTATTAAGGCAATTTCGATATAAGCCGACAATCATAAGGGATATAAAAACCATGGTTAAGTATGATAATAATCCTGGCTAAATAGAAGGGAGCGGGCGAATATGGCCAAGACCAAAGGCAACCTGATTATCTTTTTAAAAAAACGTCTCCGGGAAATAGGCAAGGAGGCAGAGGACAAATTTATTCAAAAACTCGATCCCGACGTGTTGGATGTTTATCGGTCTACTTTAATGTTTTATTGGGTGCCCGTAGAAAAAATGGCTAAAATCATAGAGGCCGTGGCCCCGGTTCTTTATCCGAGTGATCCCAAGGCCATAATGAAACTGGGCCGTGAATTTGGCCAAAACAATTTAACCACTGTTTACCGTGTGTTTCTCAGATTTACCACGGTTCCTTTTTTAATTGAGAAAGCGGCCAAGTTCTGGAAGCTCTATAATGATAAAGGGAATGTAAAAGTCGTAAGAAGAGAGGGGGAAAATACCGCGCTATTATTAGTAGAAGACTATCCGGATTTGCCCGAAAGCATGCGGGAATTAAGTGGCGGCTTTATCCTGAGCTCCTTGGAAATCACCAATGCAAAAAATATCCAAATCGCGAGAGATGACAGGGATCCTGTTTCCTGGAAATGGAAAATCACCTGGAAATGATAAAAAATGAGATGCGAAGGGCGCGGAATGACATTTGGGGCTGAAAAAGCTTAGGGGAGACGAGAGGTGTTACCTATGATTGAAATCAATACAAAAATGAAAAATAATATCCTAAATTCCAAATATTTTGTAATTATTCTAATTTTATTTTTATTTGGCTGTGGATATTCCGGTGTTTTTGATCCGGAATTGTAACAGATAGCGAGAAACTCCTTGATTAACACCAGGTCAGCTTTTTTATCGGTCTAAATTCAGCCTAAATCGCCCATTTTAAGCATTGACATCCTATTTTGGATTTTGCTAAACTTTTCTTGAAAACCAATTACCTATCATCTTTAATAAAGTTGAACTTACCGAATATCCACCTGATTTTCTTGAAAATATTTTGAAAAAAGTGGCTGGCACCAAGTTCTCCAAGTTCTTGTGGTCACTGTCACTGAAAAAACGAGTGACTAATGAAATAATGATAAGTTAAACTAACAACAGAACTCTAACCCAAATGGACAAGGATAATTCAGATGAAAGTTCGCTCTATAAATCCTATGTTTGGACAAAATAAAAAGAAACGCACGGTTCTTTCTTGTGAAACGGTGTCCAATCAGATAATTCCCACAAAAAACAGATGGATTCCATCTCAGGACATGTGTGTATGTGAGGGTGGATGTCCGCGTTGTCTTGCTGTACAAGCCAAAAGCATAGATGCTCCTCCAGTTAACGACATCTATGAACAAGAGGCAGACCGGGCAGCAGATTCTATACTTCGTATACCAAATAGCAGTGAATCCAATAAAAAGATACAATCTGCTTCAGCTGAAGACACAGTAACAGAGGAAGAAGACTATCTGGAAACGAACCTTGTTCAAAGGAAAGCGTATTCCGGTCAAATACCTCAAAGTACATTGGAAGCAGGTCTCCAAGTCCAACCTGTGACCGGAAGTGCACAACGCTTGCCTTCTTCCAGCCTGAAGTTTTTCGAATCTCATTTTAACGTTGATTTTGGTGATGTCAGAGTAAATACCAGCAGTCAAGCAGCAGAAGTCGCCAGACAATTCGGAGCCAAGGCCTTCACTTTTGGAAGAGATATAGTTTTTGGCAGCAATCAGTTTTCTCCAGAGACTATTTCTGGTAAACGCCTACTAGCGCATGAATTAACACATGTGATCCAGCAGAGCAGGACATTTCCAAAAATTCAGTTTCAACCGCCTGCTTTGGGAATCGAGATTCCTGATCAAGCACCCGAGTTTCCCTTGACTGGCCGCTTTCCATGGCAAAATCCTGTATTAAGAAAAGAGGCGTATCCTTATCGGGAAGAAAAACTGCGCGATTTTTTAACTACCTATATGAAAATTGATCTTTGGGATGAGCTTAGCAAGAGTAAGATTGATGCGGATCTGGCTGAAGATGTTCTGGGTCAACCAGGATTGGCAGCCAATCACACAGGCGGTGTTGATCAGGAGTTGGTTTTCCAGCATGTGGCGCAGGAAATCATGACAGAAAAAAGCCAAGTAAAAAATGAATTGGATGCATTAGAAAAGAAAAAAAAGCAAAAGCAAAAGGAATTTAACCAAATAAAAAAGCAGGTGAAAAGCCACAGAAAGACAAAAAGTAAGATTGATAAACAAAAGCCTATTAAGGATTTACGTAGAAAGATTTACTTGTTTGAAAGCAAAAAGAAAAAACTTTTGGAAAAAATGCCTTCCCAATCAACTATAAATTGGTATGAAAAACGAAAGAACCAAAAGCCCGATGAATATAATAGGTTTTGGCAAAAAAATCTTTCTTATCAAATAGAATTGGAAAAATATGATGCAGAAATACAGAAATTAAACCAGCAATACAATCAAGATCATTTAATACAGCAGTATCAGAAGAAATTGGAAAAGCTGGAAAATACACAAAAGACAGCAACAGAAGCGTTACAGGAAGTTAATAAAAAAAATAAACTAGTGAAAAAGCAGTCTAGAAATCTCGGATCGTTTAAAGTGCGCAAAAAAAAGTCATCGCGCTCAGTCAAAGCCAATCCACAGTATTCTATTTCTGCCGGTACGGTGGTGAGATGGCTTTTGCAGCAATATGAGGAAAGCCTGAAAGCCAAAGGTCACAAAGAGTTGCTTACCATGGTCATTGAACGTTTCAAGGCTGATCCGGCCCGTTATCCCAAGGAACTGCAATACATGGTCATTCACTTTTCAGGAATACGCTATGGTATCGCGAGTGCAACCTGGTCGTCACCCACAAGGCTCTTAAATCTTTTGAAAAAAAGAGAGCTTAAAGAGAAGTTGTCTGCTCAATCAGAAGCGGAGATTGCTGCGGCTGCAAAAATTGCCGTAGCAGAGTTGGAAAAAGAATATAAATCCCTACAGAATAAAAAGCAAGCCGGCGTGTTAAAAAGAAAAGATAAAAAGAAGCGCAGCAAGACGAAAGAAAGACTACGCCAATTGAAGGGTCCTGAAGCGATGATTGCTAAACTAACCAAAAATGACCTTGCTCGAGAAGATTTATTCAAATCTCGAAAATCACGGCGCGAGGTCTTATTAACATTCCAGGCTGAAGAGGCTATCCAAAATATCAAAAATTTAACAGATGAGGAAACGCTCGGTTTATTGAATGCATTGCAAAATGAAAAGTGGATGCCAGAATGGGTTTGGCGGGAAATTGTGAGAAATACCCGGCTGCGCTGGAATGTTACTGATCCTAAGTGGCGTACCATGAGCAAAGCAGATAAAGCAGAATATTCCAGTCAAGATCCGGTTAACCGGGAATGGAGGGGAATCCTGGAAGTATGGAAGAAAAATAGACATGATTGGCGTGATAAAGTCACAGCAGAATCAGCACTGCTTCACAGCCAATTGGTTTGTAATGAAGTCAGCGAATATTTACAGGCTGCCCGTGGTATCGCTATAAAACCCGGTTTGCGAAGTCAAGTGGAATGGTATGAAAGAATGTCAAAAATATCAGGGTTTCAGAGCCGCTTAAAACAGGCACCGGCTAAAACGGATTTTCAACCTGGAACCAGCATTTTTTTCATGAAATGGGATGATGAAGGTTCTTCAAAAATGACAGAAAAAAGGGTGGTAAAATATGCACCCCACCTTAAGTTTACAACCCCAGGAGGAAAAATAATCAACCCCCATCAATCACACTATGAGCTGGAAAAAGGAGGCTGGACATACCATGTCAGTGATTTCAAGGGCCAGAAAGCCTACTTGCGTACTGTTCTCCCTCCTGTTTCGACAGAAGGAGGCATAGAAATCACAGACATGGCTACTGATCCAAACACGGACCCTCACGTTCGCAAACAATGGTTGCGCTGGCATCATGTGACAACAGTCGTTGAAGTTCCGGAAAAAGGGTCAGATCGGGTGATTGTTTTTGATACTGGGAATATAGGAATCAAAGAACGTTCATTAAAAAAACTCGTAAAAAACCCATATATATTTGTGGGATATACTCCGCCTGCAGCAACACTTCCGGGAGTCATTAAAAGATTAAATTATCAAGAAATTCTTGATTTTTAGGTAAGGAAATGGTGCCAGGTACCAAAAAGAATGAAATAAATGAAGTTGCAATACGGGTGGCAGCGCTTACTGACAATACCTTCTTGCGAATTTCTGTTTCTAACTTAAAATGTCCATATCGTTCCATCGCCTCAAGCAGATTGGGAATAACCGCTTTGAGTCGTTTGCCACAGATCCGATCGGCTGTTTCCCGCAGCACAATCAGCGCTTCTTTTACTGCCACGTCATACACGCGTTTGCTGATCATAATTGTCGAGAGTGGTCTGCTTTACGCACAACTCTCTGCCCGGATTAAAGCCGCAGAATTTAATCCTGATGATTATTGGTGGTACCTCGATCTGCGGCGTTTCGGTTCAGTACCGCATGCCGGCCCTTTGGCCGCTCGTAGAACGGTGCGCGATCCTCGCGAATCACACCGCTCCCATTAACCCACCACCACTGCGCCGGACTACTCAGGCTCCCAAAATTACACTGATCCGGCAAAGCCGTGCATCCGTTTCCGCATTTTGTCAAAAAGGCCTTCGAAATCAGGGTTAATGACATACCAATGCCTTTGCAAGAGAGTCATGAAAGCAGCCAGAGCGCCGTAGCTAATTTTAAGATTTTCCCGGCTTCCGCCGGCCAACACCGCGGCTATGGCGATTTTCCGGGGGGCGGTATTTTTGATGTTTAGGCCGGCGTTTTGCTTCAGGGTGGCAAATTCATCGCGGGAGACTACGGCTCCTAAACTCATGATCTTATGAAAGAATTGCAAATTCCAGTAGTTTTGCAGCATTTTATCCTTGGAAACATATCGCAACTCTTCCGGTCTTTCCCTGACTTGATCTCCATAAATATCGTAATAATACAGGGCCAAATATTTACGCATGTAATTGACAAAGGCTTTTTGCCGCTGGTAATACTCCCGGCGGTTGCGCGCCGTGGCCATCTGCAAGCACAACTCCTGGAAAGGACCGCCGGTCTCCAGTAATTGCCGCGCCAGGGGGGAATGCTCCATGACCTTGGCGGGAACCTGGCTTTGGATGTAATCCAGCGGACTTATTTTCAGCAGGTACAAATGGGTTTCGAACCCGGCAAGGGCGGGTAAATATTTGAGCAGAAGCATGCCGATTGTATATAGGACTTTATCCAGCGCGCGCTGTAAGGCATTTTGCTTATTGCTGATATTTATCCGGCTGCTTCCGTTAAAGGGCAATAAAATCTTTTCTCCCTTGTTCAATTTGTTAATAGCTTCATCCTGGCTTTCGGCTTTTATTTGTCCCACCAGTGGAAGTTCAAGCCTAAAGCTTTTCCCGCTAACTTTAATAATTGCGCTTTGTATTTGAGAGGCGGCCACGGCAAATACGATTTCTTTTTCGGTTTCGATCTGTTTGCCAAGTTGGGCGATATTTATTCCCGGGATTTCCGTAACCTCACTTTCCGTAAAGGCATACTGCCATGACAATACTTGTGTCAACCTTTGGGCAATATTGCCGTTAAATGATATAATTTGCCCGGCATCGGTGCCGCGATTTAGCGCTGCTCTGGTCTGTTGCAAGGCATTGCGTAAAGCGATCAGTTCATTGGCAAATCCTTGCTCTTCCGCCGCGCTCCGAATAACATCTTCAGTAATAGCTTTCAGCATAATATTTACTGCCTCTGGGGGCAAGACTAAGGTGTTCAACTGTGTAACCCTGGATTCATGATTTTCCAAAGCGGGCAGCGGTTTTTTTTCGGCTAATTCATTTATAATCAGCGCGGCTGCGCCCATATCCGCTATCTCCTGCGTGTTGGTGCCGGCAAAGCCCTTTAAAAAAGCATTGATCAATTTGTCGGATTTCTTTGCCAAGCTTAACATGTTTAAAATACTTGCCTGGTCCGCCCAGTAGGGATATTCAGCCAGCAGATTTTTATCCTCGTTTTTTCTGGCCTCGGCAATTAGTTCCTTGTCAGCCATATCCAAGCTCATGTGTTTGTTTATTTCATCGGCGTTGATTAAACGGTAAGCAGGATCCAGCTTTTTCATGAGGAGAACGTAAATCCGGATAATTTCGGCCGGACCAACATTAATTTCCTTTTGCCGCAGAATTTGTCCCATGGAATTTTTTGGATCGTGATCCAGATTGATCATTTTTTGTTCTTCTTCCAGAGCCGCTAATTCATTATAAAAAAGGACCTCTTCCACCAAATTCAATCCAAATTGTTGCAATGAGTTTCCCTTGAGCAGAAGCCGGGCCCGCAGAGCGGTTTGATGCTCCAGCATGCATAGCAACTGGGCTTCGGCCAGTTGGGAGAGGTTGCCGGCCAAACCGCTTCCGGGAGTATCGGATATATCCAGAGCGGCCAGCAGGCGGTGCGGCATATGAATTTCGATCTTACCGGCTTCATTTATATATATGTGTGAATAGCCGAAGAGCAGGCCTTTAAAATTTTGCCACCTGCCTCTCGGGCCCTGGGCATCAAAGGGTTTAAATATTATCCGGTCAGCGATAGTTCTAAGGCGTTCCTTGCCGGCATTGGGCGGCACGCCAAACTTGCTTTCAATTATGCGGCTGAGTTTAATTTCCCGGATTTTCTCATAGTTATTGATATTCTCAACCTGGGCAGAAGCGAGATACGGCTGGAGGGGAAAACCTAGGGCATCAGCCGTCTGGGCCAGGGAGAGGATTAGACCCAGCAGAGGCATTACCACCCCTCGGCGGATCACAGGATGCCGGTCTAAAAATTGATGGCGCTGGTTGATGAATTCGTTGGGCGCGAATTTAAACCGGTCCGAGCCCAGGAAACCTTTAGGCTTAAGCTGGGCTAACGCATGAACTATCCGGCTGCTGCCGGTCAGTAGCTTATCGGATAAAAGCCAGGTATACATCGAGATTAATCCTATCGGGCCAAAGAAAGTTAAAATAGTGTAAGGTGGGCCCTTGTGGGAAGCAGAAGATCGCCGGGATGAGGATTTGAAATCTTCTATGTTTTTCCCGTCCAGGACTATGGCGGTAAAAAGAGGAATAAAACCATGTTCCTCTATCCGTGGCGAACCCAGAGCCGGTATCAGCCATTTAAAAAAATCACCCACCGGAAAAAGGGTGTTTTCGAGGGTGATTTTTTTAAATGGCTGATACCGGC
>DAOVYW010000247.1 GCA_030635415.1 Candidatus Firestoneibacteriota bacterium | reverse complement strand
TGTTCGCCCTGCGCCTTTGGACTGCAGATGTCTTTTTTAAACGGGGAATTATTCTAATGACCCGTGGACAAATTCAGCCGGCGATTCCAGAATTGGAGCGGGCTGCGGCCTTGAATCCTTGGCGGGAAATTTACTGGGTAAAATACGGTATTGCGATGGAGGCGGCGGCGAAACGCGCTAGTCAGAAAGAACCTTTGCTCAAACGGGCGGTTGAGATTCACCGGCATACCATGAAAATGAATCCGCTCAACGGCTATGATTATAATAACCTGGGACGCGTATATAAATACTGGGGTGATTATGTAGACCCGGGCAGGCTGACGGAAGCGGTCAAGGCCACCCGCCGGGCTACGGAGCTGGATCCCTACAATGTCTATTTTGCTCTGGATCTGGCCTCGGTTTATCTTTCGCGGAAACGGTGGAGCGAGGCCCAGGTTCTGGTTGACCGTTTGGTGGAGCTTTTTCCGGATTTCAGTATCCCTTATGCTTATCAGGGATATATAGCGCTGATGCGGGGAAATGTTGAGGAAGCTTATGCTAAATTCAGTATAGCTACGGCCAAAAACTGGCGCGGGGACCGGAATACCCGGTCTTCCACCTGGAGCAATCTGGGGATCGTTCGGGCCCGGCGGGGAGAATTGGAAGGGGCGGTGAAGGCTTTCCGTGAGGCTTTGAAGCTAAGACCCTACTATCTCGAGGCCCGCCTGAATCTGGGACTCATCCTGGAAAAACAGGGGCTAGGGCGGGAAGCGGCTTTAGAGTACCGGTATATTTTAAAGCATGCTCCGCAGTATCCTCGAGCGGAGGAACTTAAAAGCAAGATCCAAATTCTGGAAAGGGGGAACCCCGGATGAAATGTCCTTTTTGCGGTTTTCAGGAAGATAAGGTTGTGGATTCCCGCACGAGTAAAAACGGAATGGCGGTCCGGCGCCGCCGGGAATGCCTGGAATGCGACAAGCGTTTTACTACTTATGAACAGGTGGAGGAAATACTACCCATGGTGGTTAAGAAAGATAATCGCCGGGAACCATTTGATCGTCTCAAAATTCTGGCCGGGATCCGTAAAGCCTGTGAAAAAAGACCTATATCCACGGCCCGGCTGGAACAGACCGTGGATGAGATTGAGAAAGTTATTCAAAATAAGTTGGAAAAGGAAATTCCCGGGGTGGAAATCGGAGAATTGGTTATGCGTAAGTTAGCCGAACTGGATGAAGTGGCTTATGTGCGATTTGCCTCGGTCTATCGCCAATTTAAGGATATTAACGCCTTCATGGAGGAGCTCAAGCATTTACTGGCGAAAGAGGGATAGCGGTTTATCATGGTAAATATGGCAGTCGTAGGGGCGCCCCCCTGTGGGCGCCCAAAGACGAATACGCGTGGTCATGAATTCCAGGGCAGGCACAGGGGCCTGCCCCTACATAAAACATATTGTATTATAGTGTATTGTAGGGGCGTTTAATTAAACGCACCTACTCCCGCGAGGTGACATATCTCAGCTTTCGAGGGATTGATAAAACAGTATGGAATTCTAATCTTCCGGGCGGGCACGGAGGCCCGCCCCTACTAACTTGATCCGAAATGAGAAGAGGAATTTATGCAGACAGCAGCTTACTGGAAAAAGACCGGGGAAGCAATACAATGCGAACTCTGTCCACATTATTGCCGGATACTATCTGGGAGAACCGGGCGTTGCGGCATCCGTCGTAATGCGGATGGAACTTTAATCGCCGAAACCTATGGTTTGATATCTTCCCTGGCAATGGATCCGGTGGAGAAAAAACCGCTTTTTCATGTGAAACCCGGGAGGGAAATACTTTCCGTCGGCTCAGCCGGATGTAATTTTCACTGCTCCTTCTGCCAGAATTGGCAGATTTCCCAGAGGAAACCCAAGCTTTCTAAACTTGCCCCCAGCGAGTTGGTTGCGCTGGCGGTCGCTCAGAAAGCCTGCGGCGTGGCTTACACCTATAACGAACCGATAGTTAATTTTGAGTATGTGATGGACTGCGCGCGGTTGACGCGCCAAAAAGGTCTTTTAAATGTTATGGTAACCAACGGTTTTATCAACCCTGAGCCCCTGCAGGAATTGCTGCCCTGGATAGACGCCTGGAATATCGACGTCAAGTCTATCCGGCCTGAATTTTACCGGCAGGTGTGCGGTGGAGAATTACCCCCGGTACTGGAAACCGTGAGTACCGTGGCCCGGGTTAAATACGTGGAGCTTACCCACCTGGTGGTCACAGACGGAAACGACCGGGAGGAGGAATTTACTGAGTTGATTGACTGGATCGCCTCGATTTCATCCGAGATACCACTCCATATCACCCGATATTTTCCGCAATACCGGAGGAGTACTCCAGCAACGGACCTGGCAGTGCTTTGCCGGGTCCGGGAAATCGCCCGGCAAAAACTGACATGGGTTTATATCGGGAATGTGGAGGCTGAAGAGGATTCTACTTACTGCCCGGATTGCAGAACCTTGCTCATTCCGCGTCAGGGATACCAAGTCGGCCGGTTGCAATTAAAGAATGGCAGCTGTCCTCAATGCGGGCGGAAAGTGCCGGGGGTTTTTTAAATGGACAGTCTGACCATAGTATATTACAGCGCTTCCATAATACTTTG
>DAOVYW010000159.1 GCA_030635415.1 Candidatus Firestoneibacteriota bacterium | reverse complement strand
GCGGCAGCATCCCTTCCATCCAGGTCCGAAACATAGTCGGAAATTTTCTTCCCGACGGCAGAATACTCCCATCGCCATTTAATATCTTCGGTCCCACGGCCCAAGCTTCAGGATGCGCTTCCAGGTCTTCCAGCATAATTTGCAAAGCTTGGGGTTGAATCTCCGTATCCGGATTAAGCAGCATCCACCAAGGCGCTTGTGCCCGATTCAAAGCCTGGTTGATACCGGCCGCGAAGCCCAGGTTTTCCCGGTTGGCCAGTAGCCTGATTTCCGGAAACTGTTTGCGCATAACTGCGGCGCTCCCGTCCGAAGAACCATTATCTACTACAATTATTTCCAGCGCCAGACCGGCCGCCCCGGTCCGGAGCGATTGCAGGCATTTCACCAAATATTCCCGCGTATTCCAATTAACTATCGCGATGGAAATTTGCGGTTCCGCTTTATTCATCTCTTTTCTCCGGTTAGTTCCCAGGTTTTTAAACGCATAAGGCGGCACCAGCACCGAGCCGCAACATTCAGCAATCTTCCTCCCGTATTCCGGATATTGGTTACGCGACAGCTCATTCGACGTATGATTTCACAATCCGGAACGCGTCGCTGAGCTTGCAGCATCCGGCGTTTCTTTCCGATCCGCTTCAAATGCGTAAGTATCCAGATATATGCTCTCCATCGTGGAAATATGGATCGGCCTGAAAACACATCCATCATCTGCTCGATTATTATCGCCATTACAAAAAGCGGTCCCAGACGCAGCCAGGTGCTCCCGGTCCAAAAGTATATGCTGTTCATCAAGCGGTTACGTTCCAGCAGCCATCTATACCACGAAGACTGCGCGCGAAAGCTGGCCGAGCCAATATGCGCCACGCTCAAATCCGGCAGGTATAGCACTTCATGGCCCGCCAGCCAGGTTCGCCAGCTTAAATATACATCCTCATAGAAATATTCATAATCCTCGTCAAAGGGCAGTCCTACTGCTTCGCGCCGGAACATCAAGGCCGCGCCGGAAACCCCGAATACCATACGCGGGGAAGCAAAAACATTCTGAATAATAATTCCGGTCAGGCTCATAGTGCCGTTATAGGGATAGGCTTTCATATCCATATTAAGATTATTAATTCGGGGACCTGCCACCCAAGCGTTCTCATTACCGTCCAGCGCCCCGGCTAATCCGCTTATAAATTCCGGCGGCAGGATGACATCATTATTTACCAGGGCAATGTAACCGCCTCGAGCCATCTGTATGCCTGCGTGATTGCCGGCGCAAAAACCCGTATTTCTATCCAGCGCCAGTAAACGAACTTCAGGGTATTGTCCGCGAATCAATTCCCGGCTCTTATCCATGCTGGCATTATCAACTACTATCACCTCAAAAAAGGGGTACTTTTGCGAACGCAGGGAATTAAGACAATCCGGCAGCAGCTTTTCACCGTTATAATTCAAGACTATCACGGAAACCAAGGTGGCGGACGGCAAACCTCTCCTTTCACTCATAACGTTTTTTGTTGTCCCTCCTGAGCGGGACGGAGCACACGTCTAAAAAGCTCAAAATCCACTGGGTCAAAAGCTTTAAGCATAAGAAGCATCAGGCAATAAACCACCCCACCCAGCAAAACCTTAAACCCCAAATCCCATCCGGGAATTAAGTGCAGCATTCCATACATAACGCCTCCCGCCAATAAGGGCCGGATAAAATAACGGATCATTCTCAGGTCCAAAGCCAACGGTTTGCACAAAACCACCAAAAAGAGAGAGATATTGATGACCTCGGAAACTAAGGTCACCCAGGCGGCACCCTGTATACCATAACGAGGAATCGCAAACGCGTTCATAGTTATATTGAAAAGCATTCCCACCAGAATCAGGCGGGCCACTATTTGCTGCCTCCCCATGGCGATCAGAAAAGGACCGCTAATGCTGTTGGCAGAGATAAGCACTAGGGTCCACATTAGAATCGGAAGCAATGGAATACTGGCCGCGTACACCGGCCCATAAACAAGATTAATAATTTCCGGCGCCAGCGCGGCCGCACCCAATGCCAGGGGAAGCGAAACCACCATAAGATATTTCAAGGAACGCCGGTAAATCAGCAGAAACCGCTTATGGTTGGTTTTGTAAGCCGCAGAGATAACCGGAAATACGGATCCGCAGTAGTATGCCGGCAGGATCATGGTGAATTCCAATAACCGAAAAGCCGCGCTGTAATATCCCACCGCCTCCTGGCCTTTTATAGAGGCAATCATTACCGTATCTATACGGAAATAAATAACCGAGAAAAGATTGGCCAACGCCAGGGGATACGCTTCTTTAATCATCTTTTTCCAGAAAAATTTATCCAGAGAAAATATTGGCCGGGTAAAAAACAAAAGCATCCCCAGAATAATCACCAAGTGAGCTGCCGCCGCCAAGGTAAAAATTCCCAGCAGAGTCATAACACCGGCCCCGGCCGCTAAAGCTCCCAGGGACGCGGTTACCCGGATGGTGTTGGCTACCACTGAAACCATGGCCGGAATTTCCATGCGCTGGCGGGCAAAAAACACCGCGTTGCATGTATCTATATTACTGGTAAATACCAGGGATACAGCCGTAATCGCGGTCAGGATTACTACTTCGGAGGGGTGTCCCAGCAGCGCTACTGTCCCTACCATACCCCCGGCGGCGATTAATGAAAGCAGGACGCGCATGACCAGAACATTTATGAAATAACGGGATTCCTGTTCCGGTTCACGGGAAAGATCGCGGGTAATCAAAGTTCCCAGTCCGAAATCCGTTATAATAAAAAACATCGCGTGCATTGACAGCACAAAAGAATAACGCCCGAAACCGTCAATGCCAAGCAGGCGGGCCGCGAATATTATCAAAACCACGCCAAATATTTTATTAACTATTCCAGCGATGATTTGCACCAGGGAATTTTTCGCTATCCGTGCCGTGGGGTTCATTGCCTATCCCATTTCTCCAGAATCGTGAGGCCGCAGCAATTCGGCCAATGTTTAATCAACCAATTTTTTCGGATCCCGGTAAAATTGCGTTTTTCATCAAACCGGCAGCCGAAGTACTCTTCCAACGCCCGGATAACTCCGCGTTGATTTTTCCATCCAATATCCATGCTCCGGTCTTTTCTGAAATAATAATATTTCAAATTAGTATCATGCAACAAAACCTTGCCCCGCTCTGCCATCCAGGGAAACCAGGAACGGATTTCCTGGACCGTATGATTATATTCGTGCGAAGTGTCAATGAAAAGAATATCGATTGCGGGTTCCAGCCCATGCGTCCGGCACCATGACTTGAACTCCCGGGCAAACCGGATATCGTCCTTTTGTACAAAAATCCAATCCGGATATTGGCTTACTTGTGCGCAATCTTCAATATCCACGCTGATGAATTTCGCGCGGCATAATTTCGCGGCTCTTTCCAGCACAAATGTGCTGTCGCCGCCGCGGGTTCCCAATTCCACTATCAGACGTGGTTTTTGAATCAGGGTTTCGATGAACAAGGTAATCAGGTGATCACTGATATCCGTTCTTTTTCTTGCGCGTTCCCGGATTTCCCGGAATTCCTCAAGATCGCAGGGAAAAACCGGTGGTTCAGGCCGGGAAGCCGCCACAATATTATAAATATCCCGAAGACGTAAAATCAGTGCCAGTTTAAGGTATTTCAATGATTCCCTGACCGGCCGGAACAATCCTTTCACGCTTTTTCTCCTTTCAAATTGTGATTTCGTTTTTCCAGTATACTATTCATCCATTGGCAATTCAAATATCTTTACCGGCCCATGAGCATACTTCTCTTCCCCGTAATGTTCCAGCATCGCCGCCATCAGACGCACTATTTCCGGATCTAAATATTTCTCATCATACACATCGGTCCGGAACAATACCCATCCTACACCTAATTCCTGCAAGCGCGTCCTGAGCCGCTGAGGAGTCTTTAAAGCCCGATAATCAATCACTTTTTGTATCATGGGGTCGCCCCAGAGATAATCCGCATCCAGGTAAAATCCGCGGTTCTCGCCGAACAGCAGTACGCGTTCTTCCCGGAAAAGGGTGTTATTCAAAAACTGACAAGCCGGGTAATGCCGGAGTTTTCGCGCACAATAATCATCGTCCGTAAACAGTCCGGCAATCACCCGTGCCTGTAAAACACTTTCCTTATGAACCGGAGGATGAAAAGCAAAAAAAAGCAGCCCTATGCCTAAGGCCGCGGTTTTTCCGATTTTGCCCGGCAGAACCCATAAGCCATGCAATCCACAGCCAGCCAGCCAGGCACCCAAGGGAAATAGGGGAAGCAAAAACCGGGTTGGAGGCGAACTCCAGAACCAGATTGCGGTAAAAACCAAGAAAGCCGCTGTCCCCAGAAGGCCCCAAAAATATTTTTTCTGAAAAAACCTCCCGCTTAATTGACCCCGGCCGGCCAATACCAGCCAGACTATTACCAGGGCTAAACCTCCGATCAGGGGAATACTCAGTTCCCTGCCGCCCACACCGAAAACAGCACCATGGATAACCCCTTTACCCATCCCGGCAAAATCCGCCACCCGGGAAACCCGTTCCGCAATTTGGGCGTCCCAGGCCTTTCCGCCAAAGAGATTATAAGCCAACGGCCATACCGGATTACTGCCCATCACCCAGGCCCGTAATAAATAAGGCAGCATTGGCAGCCCTCCCCAGCCAAGTAAAAAGACCGCCCTTTTTAATTTGATCTTCCGGTTTATCGATTTTTCCAGACCAATTTTTATAATCCCGTAAGCCGCGGCCAGCATTAATAAAACCAGGCCCTGCCATTTAATCGCGGCTGTAATTCCGATAAAAAATATCGCCAAGTATTTCCAGCGATGATTATCCGGTGCTCTTTCCGCGCGCTGCCAAGCCACCAGGCCCAGCGCGAAATACGCGGACATGGCCAAATCCACAAAAGCCGTCCCGGATTCAATATGCACTAAAAACTGCGCGTAAAAAATTATTGCTCCCAGCAATCCGGCTATATGCCCGCGGGAGCGTCGTCCTAAAATGTAAACCGCCCCTGCGGTTAGCAGACCGAAGGTAAAATGTATCAGCTTGGCTGCTGTGGCATAAGGAAAAAGCAGTCCGAGCATATACAGCATTTCCGTAAATTGCGGAAAAAGGTTATGAAAAATGTCCGGGCGAAATACAAATCCCCCATGCACCAGGTATATTTTGGGAAGCGCTAAATGGTGGGCCACTCCATCCCAATCCACGGCCGGAGTCAATACTCGCAGTAAATTCATTAAAATATTCAGACCCAGATAAACCAGCAGAAAAATTTGAAAAGCCCGGCAAGTCTTGGTTTTCGGCCAAAACCGGCTGAAACGCCGGGTTTCCAAGAGCTGACTCCCCATCAGAATCCAAGCCAGCGTAAGCCCGGCCAGACAAAGCGGGGACAAAATCCGCAAAGCGCAGAGAAGAAAAACCGTGTAAGACAAAACCACAAGGCCAAGGGCCATTCCCATTATCATTCCCGAGAAACGATCTTTCGGATTAAACCCCAGCCGTCTTAAAATCCATTGTCCGAATCCCAGACTTCCGGCCAGTATCCCCAGCAGCCACAACCCTTGCGCCACGGCCCGGATAGGCTGTGACCAGTATATATCAACCATGTCGCGGCCGTTTATTCAGCAAATCCGTCATTTAATAAACTCCGGTAAGTAATTAGTAGTTAGTATCTGTTGCGAAAATAACTTTAAGCCAAACAAAGCATGTCATTCCCGCATGCTTTAAGCGGGAATCCAGAGGCTTTGATTTT
>DAOVYW010000150.1 GCA_030635415.1 Candidatus Firestoneibacteriota bacterium | reverse complement strand
GAGGTCGAAGATTTTATCCAGGGTGTCATGCGGCTGGGCATCCGGCCGGTCGATTTTATTAATCAAAACCACGGCCCGCAAACCGCGCGCCAGGGCCTTTTTCAGAACAAATTTGGTCTGTGGCAGCGGACCTTCGGCAGCATCCACTAAAAGCAGAATACCGTCCACCATTTGCATAATCCGTTCCACTTCGCCGCCGAAATCCGCGTGTCCGGGCGTATCAATGATGTTTATTTTTACCCCGTTTTTATTGATGGAGGCATGTTTGGAAAAGATCGTGATGCCGCGTTCCCGCTCAAGCGGATTAGTGTCCATGACGCGCTCGGTGACGGTCTCGCGGTCACCGAAAGCACCGCTTTGTTTAAGCATGGCATCAATCAGCGTGGTTTTCCCATGGTCCACGTGAGCCACAATCGCAATATTTCTAATGTTCTCTTTAATTGGCATAATAGTTAAAATGAAGCCTCTTTCCTCTGGATTTTGAGTTGAAGCCGCTTAGTGTAACCGAAGGCCGTGATTTAGACAAGTTATTTATTGGAATATAAATAGTATCTGCTGCGGAAAAGCAGTTTAATTCTTTATGAGGTTTTCGTCATTCCGGCGTGCCCTTAGACGAAATGACGAAAAGCATGGTTATATAGCCAAGCACAATTCATAGATCCTGGTTTTTGCCGGGGTAACGAGCTTAATTTGCTTTCTGTAACAGGAACTAACTAAAAATAAATCTTTGGTTTGAAAGCGAAAGGTAATTATATGTTGCCAAAGTTTAATATCTTCCCTGGATTTCTGCCCGTCCTGCCTGATTTAGTCCGGGGCTAAAATCATGCCGGAATGACAGCCAAACCATACTTTTAGTACCATAAGTGCCCGGTTACATGATACAATGAGCGAGAGGATAATTTTGCAATTGACACAATGCTAATAATTCAAACTTGATCAGAAAAAATGTCACCAGGGGAAAATAGTCTGGTTTTGCGGGGGATCATGAAAACTAAAAAAAATTCATCCGAATCAAACCACCATCCGGATAAACAGCCTAAACGTAATGATGGCCGGTTGTCCATTCTCCAGGAAGAGAAGGATTTTGTCCGATGGATGTCCAAGGACATTGCCGTGCTGGATTATTTTGCCGGAGTTCCGGAAAGGGTGCCGCGTGAATTGTGGGCAACCCTGGAAGCTTTGCGGGTTAGGAAGGGCAAAGAATTTTACACGGAATTACTCTATGCGCTTACCCATAAATTTTATCCCCCCGAGGACGCCAAAAATTTCTGGAATACCATTGTCACGCATAAGCGTAAGTTATCGGCCGACGTCGGCCGGGAAGTGGGAATGCAGGTAGCCGTGCTGGATTACCTGGATAATGAGAGTAATAAAGTCGGGAATCTGCAGCTGCTTCCGGCCGAGGAATTGGACAACTTACTCTTGTTCGCCAATGAAGACAGCCTGACCGGCTTGTATAATCACCGCTATTTTCAGGAACGGTTGCGCTATGAAATGATACGTTCGGAGCGTTACAAGCATCCCATCAGCCTGCTGTTTATTGACCTGGATCATTTTAAGGAATTCAATGACAAGTATGGACATTTAAAGGGAGATATTTTACTCCGGGAGGTTTCCGGCTTTTTTAAACAAATCTGCCGCCAGGTGGATGCCGTGGCCCGTTATGGCGGGGACGAGTTCGCCTTTATTCTTCCCGAAACCAATAGTAAGCAGGCTTTGATGGCGGCGGAGCGTCTGCAAAAAGACTTTAGGGCTAAAAAATTTGGCATCCAGTTGCCGGGGGTCGCTCTTCGGATTTCGATCTCCCTGGGGGTGGCAACTTTTATGAACAAGATTGGTAGTGCCAAGGAATTGATTGCCGCAGCGGACCAGGCGCTTTATAAGGCAAAAGTGAGGGGAAGGAATTGTATTTGCCAGTCTGGGGATAGGCGAAAGCAGCAATAAACCCTGTTTTTAACGGGTTTTATAAAAAAACAAGTACGGGATGGGAACTATGGCCGGCAAATAAATTTTACCGGAGGAGAAATATTGCGGGACAAGGATTATTTTAATCCCTATATGTCCGATGCGCGCTGGCAGATATATGAAAGTGCTTGGTCGCCGGACCTGCAGGGAGTGCGGGAATCCCAGTTTGCTTTGGGAAATGGTTATATCGGAAGCCGGGGAGTACTGGAAGAGATCCCCCGGGAAGCCACACCTGGAACTTTTTTTGCCGGGGTATTCGACCGGTTGGGATCCCAAGTTCCTGAAATTGTTAATGCCCCTAATCCCATCGATTTGCGCATATCCGTGGAGGGCGAAAAATTAGATGTCTCGGCCATGGATAGCCTGGACCATCGGCGGGTGCTGGATATGCGGCGGGCCATGCTTACCCGGCGAACTATTTATGCCAATGCCGGAAAGCAGCGTTTTTCCTACCAGTCCCTGCGCTTTGTTTCGCTGGTCAACAAGCATCTCGCAATCATGCGTGTCTATCTCACGCCCCTGGATGCTCCGGCTGCCTTTACGGTTATTTCCGATGTCGATATCTCAATATTCAATAAGGGGATTGTCACCGAGGGCGATAAGAAACATGTTAATATTCAGGAGGTCGTCAAAGTTGGGGATGTAAATTATCTCTGCGTGAAAACCTTTGAAAAGGCAACCTTGATCGCTTATGCCACTTTACTGGAAGTGGGATACCGCAACCGGAGTTATTATGAACCCCGGCGGACTTTCGAGGTACAGGTTAAACGCGGGGAGACCATCTGCCTGACCAAATATGTTTCCATGCATACTACCCGGCACCTTCCTCCCAGCCGGATTAAACGGATAAATGTAGAGCATGTCCAGCGTGCGGCGCGTAAGGGATTTGAGTCGCTTATCCGGGAGCAGTCCAGGGCCTGGGCCATACGCTGGAAGCAGGCGGATATCGGGATCGCCGGCGATCCCGATACGGAAAGGGCCTTACGTTTCAATCTTTACCACCTCATGATTATGGCCCATGAGGGAGACGATGACGTGGGCTTAGGTGCCAAGGGATTAACCGGCGAAGGTTACCGCGGGCATTCTTTTTGGGATACCGAGATATTTTTACTGCCTTATTATATTTTTAACTTTCCCCGGGTAGCGCGTAATCTTCTGCTCTACCGTTTTCATCGTCTTCCCCAGTCGCGGGAGATAGCGATCTCCCGGGGATATGAGGGCGCCATGTTCGCGTGGGAATCGGCTGATACCGGGGAAGAGGTTACTCCGGAGTGGCATAAGGACCTGGACGGTACAATCAAGAAAATATCCACCGGTCAGATGGAGCATCACATTACCGCGGATATCGCTTTCGCGGTTTATCAATATTTTACGGTTACCGGAGACGAGGATTTCATGCTTCGCTATGGGCTGGAAATGCTTATTGAAACCGCGCGTTTCTGGACCAGCCGCATGACCTTCAACCAGCGCCGGGGATATTACGAGATTAAGGGGGTCACGGGTCCGGATGAGTTTCACGAAAATATCAATAATAATGCCTATACCAACAGCATGGCCCAGTGGAATCTGGCCATGGCGGCCCGCTTTTTCCGGATGCTGCGCAGCCGGAAACCATTGGCCGTTAAAAAATTAAGTAAGCGTATCCGGTTACGTACCGGAGAGCCGGAGGAATGGTGGCGTCTCGCCGGACAGGTTCATATCCCACGGAAGATGGGATTGATCGAAGCGTTTGACGGATACTTTAAGCGGCGCCATCTGCCCTTGCCGGAAGTGGATGATTACTTCATTCCGGTTATGCCGGACATGCCGGCTAGAGAGCTGGAACGCACCCAGTATGTCAAACAGGCGGATGTAGCCATGCTCTTGTATCTCCGGCCCGAAGAATTTACCGCTTTGGAAATTGAGCGCAACTACCGCTATTACGAGTCCCGCACCCTGCATAAATCCTCGCTCTCGCCCGCGATCTACGCGGCCCTGGGGGCCCGGGTTAATGATATGATTAAGGCCCGGAGATATCTCATGGCTTCACTAATGATTGACCTGAAAAACGTTTACGGCAATACGCCGAGTGGCATTCACGCCGCCAGTCTGGGGGGCACCTGGCAGGCCGTGATTATGGGATTCGGAGGAGTGCGAATATCCAAAGGCCGGCTGGATTTCGAGCCTCACCTGCCAACCGGTTGGAAAACCTTATCATTCTGTTTACTCTGGCAGCAAGCTCCGGTCTGGGTGGCGATTGACCAGAAACAGATCAAGCTGCGCTGGGAGACCAAACAGAAAGGCGGGAGTCTTGCCATAGTCGTCAATGGTTTCCATCGCCGGCTCTCTCCCAACCGGGCGATCTCATTTTCTTATAACAAGGCTAAAGAAAGGAAGAAATTATGAAACCGAAAAAAGCTTTGCGGATTGCCCAGATGCACTGGGCTTTCCCGCCGACTATCGGCGGAGTGGAAACCCACTTGACGATTCTGATGCCGGAATTGGTCAGGAATGGGCACCAGGTCAGCCTGCTTACCGGCATGGAGAAAGAGGCGCCAAAGCGGGAAGAGTATTGTGGGGCAACAATTCACAGAACGCCTTATATGAATCTTAACTATCTTCTCCAGCATGATCCTGAATTGCTGGAAGAAGAGATTCATGAAACTTTAAAGGGGTTTATCGAGGAGTTTAAGCCGGATCTGATTCATACTCATAATATGCATTATTTTACCCCGGTACATGCCCAGGTACTCTCGCGGCTAAGCAGGGAAAAAGGCATCCCCCTGCTCCTGACCTCACATAATGCCTGGGATGATATTCTTTTTCTGGAACTCTCGCGTGATATTCCGTGGGACCATATCATTGCGGTCAGCCATTTTATCAAACGCGAGTTGGCGGGTGTGGGCTGCGACGATCGCAAGATAACCGTGATTCATCATGGGATTGATGTTAACGCATTTCATCCCGGCATAGATCCTACCCCGGTATTTCAGCGTTTTCCCCAGTTGAAGGGTAAACGGATTATTTTCCATCCGGCCCGCATGTCCCTGGCCAAGGGAAATGACGTGGTGGTTAAAGCCTTCCGGTTGGTGAGAGAACGGTTCCGGGATGCCATGCTGGTACTGGCCGGAAGTAGCAATATCGTGGATTGGGAGCAGACCCAGCACAAGGATATTGCTTACATTCTGAATTTAATTAAGTATTTTAATTTGAAAAAGAATGTCTTAATAGATGTTTTCAGTATCCAGGAGATGCCCTGTCTGTATGCCGCCTGCCAGGTAGCGGTTTATCCTTCTACGGCATCTGAGCCTTTCGGGCTCACCCTGCTGGAGGCTATTGCCATGGCTCGTCCCATGATTATTACCGAGATGGGCGGTATGCCCGAGATTATTCGCGATAATGTTTGCGGCTTTGTTACGCAGGTGCGGGATCATGAGGCCCTGGCCGCGCGTTTGATCCAGCTCTTGCACGACGAGCGGCTCAGGGAGCGCATGGGGAAGACGGGACGCTCCCTGGTAGCTGATCATTTTTCCAAGGAATTAATGACCCACAACCATGAGGGAGTCTACCGCATGGTATTAGAGGGCCGCAAGGCGCCCATGATCGCAAGTATTCAAAATTAATTATGGTTATCGGCCTGGGCATGGATATTCAGGAAATCATCCGTATGGAACGGGCCTTGCAGCAAGGGGGCAAGAGTTTTCTGGACCGTACTTTTACTGCTGGAGAAATAACCTACTGTAAACGTAAGAAGCATTTTGGCCAGCATTTTACCGGGCGGTTCTGCGCCAAGGAAGCGTTTTTCAAGGCCCTGGGGACCGGATGGGCCAAGGGGGTCAAGTGGAGCGAAGTGGAAGTGCTTCGCCAAGATTCCGGCTGTCCGGAAATCAAGTTGAGCGGCCGGACAGCCAAACTGGCGGCCCGGGCCGGAGTGAAAAAAATATGGTTGTCCATCACCCACAGCCAGGCGTATGCCGCGGCTACCGTAGTTCTGGAAGGATAAAATGAAGCGTCAGGTTATTCGGGCCCTGGCCCTGGCTGCTGAAGGAAGACCCCAGGAAGATAAATTAGTAGTGCTTTCAGGCAAAAAGATAGAGCGTATACTTCCGGCCACTGTTGCCGGACGGTTTGACCACCGGGATTTTATCAGTTCCCGGCGTTACCTGGTATTTCCGGGCCTGGTGGATATTCATTGTCACGGCGGCGGGGAG
>DAOVYW010000074.1 GCA_030635415.1 Candidatus Firestoneibacteriota bacterium | reverse complement strand
CCTAAAAAAAATCCAAAAAAGTTATTGTGAGCGACTACCAGAAGTGGAGCAAGTATATGGTTTGTGTAGGGGCGTTTAATTAAACGCCCCTGCATCTTTCCAACCATTGCTTGGCCGCCTGAATGGTTTCCCCCACTGCGCCCTCCTGCCCAGGATGGCGGATTATTGAGGAGCGCACGCCTTCTCCCCAGGGCCCCCACTCTTCAGGCGCATTGGTTTCGCTCCAGATAATAATTACCGGGATCCCCTGGGTTACGGCCAGATGAGCCGGCCCGGAATCATTCCCAATAAATAAATCCGCTGCGGTTGTCAAAGCTGCCAGGCCGCGCAACGAGGTCTCGCCAGCCAGTACCCGGACCGGCTGCCGGCATAACCCGGCGACATTCTCAGCCAGGGATTTTTCAAAGGCGCTGCCTACCAGGACAACTTCACAACCGTGCTCTGTTAATGCGTCACAAACCTTGGCAAAAGCGGCCGGCGGCCAGCACTTGGCTATATCCCCGGAACCAGGATGTACTACAACTTTATATCCGGAGCCATGCCATTGGTTTTTCCCGCGCTGAAGTTCATCCCGCTTCAATGCCAGGGGGATAAATGCCTTGGGTGTTTGCTTTGCTCCCAGGGCCCGGACAGCGTCTAAATTCCGCTCTACCTCGTGGACCTGGGCCCGCAGCTTAAGCGGCAAGTGCAGAAGAAAACTTCCGCCCGTTATTCCGAATCCCACTCTCACCCTGATTCCGGCCAACATAAGCAGGATATGATGCCGCAGATCTCCGCGCAGATCAAGAGAGAGGTCAAAATTGCGGTGCCGCAGTTCGCGAACCAGACCCCAAAAACCCAACTGCCCACGGGATGAATCTAGCCGCCTAAACCAGGGGGCTTCCCAAATAATCGTCTCGTCAATACCGGGATCTTGGTTAAGCAAGGACGCGCCGGCACTGGAAACCAGGGCCGTTATCCGCGCCTGTGGATAAAGCGCTCTGAGGGCCTGGAAACAGGGCCGCGCAAAAAGCAGGTCTCCTATATGATCCATCCTGACTACCAAAATCCCGGCCGGATTGGCCAGCACCTTGGGATCCGGCTGTAATCCCCTTCCCCAGGTGAAAAGTCTCACCAGTATACTGCCTGCCATATCCAGTATCCCAGCACCTAACCTCATCCAGAAAGAGCGAAATATATAGCAATGTTCTCCCCGCCCGCAGAATGACTGCTTCATAAGACTTTAGGTTCAAAGAGAATGATGCGAATCCCCCCTGACTGATGTTTATATTTTGGATTAAATCCGGATAAAAACCACTCCCGAATCAACTCCTGGGGCCGGCCCTGATTCACCAGCACCAGCCATACCCGCTTTTCACTGGTAAAAAGGGATTTTAGCTGATTAATATTCCCACGGTCAATGTAAAAGTAGTCCTTGGTAACTCCGGAAATCGGATCATAAGCTCCCGGGATTCCCTGGATCGGGATATCATCGCGCAAGTAGTAACCCAAAGGGTTTTCGTTCCAGGCCGGGTAAATGGCCGCTGTATCATCCTTCTGAACCTGCTTCTCAATAATAGCCGCGACCTCCCTCCAGTTATCATAATATCCATACACGAAAAACTGATTACCCATTGGAATTGCAAAACCTGCCAGTATTAGTCCGCCCGCTATAATGCTTTGCCTGCGCGGAAGCGCGGCGAGCGCGGCGCCCAGCAACAGCAGGCAGGCAGCGGCAGAAAAACCAAGATACCGGTTATCAAAAACATTTATTTTATTTATGGAATAGGCCCATACTAAACCCAGGGGAAGGAAAATACCAGTAAGGATCAATCCCCAGGCTCTCGGCAGCATCACCCCATACCAATCCCGCCATTGTGGGATAAGATAGACTCCAGCCGTAATTGCGGCCGCTAACAGCAGACTCCCGGCTAAAATCTTGTCCACCAGAGTCCAACAAGAGGTGCCTACCATAAATACATAAAGCGAGTGCAGGGGTTCTAACCACAAAGCGCCTGCTCCGCGCCAGGACGGCCCGCCGTGGCTTAGATGCTCCCAAAATATGGAAAGCCAGGGAGCATAACCAAATAACAGAAACATCTGGATCAGCATCCAGGCTTTTCTCTTTTTTCGGGAAAGTTTTAATTTACCAATACCCATAAATATATAAAGGTGCTGGGCCAACAAAACCAGAAACCCAAAATAGTGTGTATATAGAGCTGCCAGGATGGCCGCGCCATACCCAATAATTGACCAAATTTTACCATCATTTATGAAGCGCCAGAAAAAATACCATGAAAGCACTGCCAGCAGCGCCAACAGTCCGGCCATGCGACCAGAACGCGAAAGCTCTATAAAATATGGAGAAAGCGTTGCCAATCCGGCCGTAAACCAGGCCGCCCGGCGGTTTATCATGGCCGCAACGAGTTTAAAAATCACTGGAATTAAAAGCGCGCCCATTAACGCGGAAAGCGAGCGCAGAGCGTATTCGCTCATGCCGAAAATGCGGATCCATCCACCCAGTAGGATATGGAAAAGGGGAGGATGTATATCCATGGCCGCGCCCTGCACGATCCCCTGCCAATCAGCCGAGGCTAGCTTGAGACTGTAGGCCTCATCCAGCCAGATGGAACGGAAACCCAGGCGGAAAAGCCGCAGACTCAAGGCCAACAGTGTCAGCCCTGCCAGATAAAAACGAGCCGGCTTTATATCTTTTATTCCCATCACCTAACCGGTTCCCCTCTTTTTCCGGCATTCACCCGCTCATACACGCTTTCTATATCTTGCGCCATCCGGTCCCAGGAATATTGCCTGGCTACCAGACGCGCGGCTTGCCCCATCCTCTGCCGGAGGTCAAAATTATCTGCTAACTGGTCCAAGGCCCGGGTCACGGTTTTATCATCTGCCAGTACCGGCAGCAGGAGTCCTGATTGCCCTGATTTTATTAGTTCCGCAGCCCCGGCATGCTTGGTAATAATCAGGGGAAGGGCGCATGCCATGGCCTCAAGCATTGCCAGGCCAAAGGCTTCGTATTCCGGCAGGGCGGTATAAATATCCCCGGCAATATAGGCGGAAAGGACGTCGGCCCCAGCATCCAGGAAGCGCACCCGCTCACTTACGCCTAATTTTCCGGCTAAAGGAACCAGTGAGGTCTGACAATCTTTTCCGGAAACGATCAATAAATCGATTTTGCGGTTGCGGACCCGGGCCAAGGCCCGGATCAAGCGTTCCGCTCCTTTTAAACGCGGAGAGTTCGCCACCAGAACCAGGACAATTTTCTCTCTTGATATTCCCAACTGCTTTCTCAACTCATCTCGCCTCACCACCAGCCCAGGCTCAAAATATTTTGCCCTCACTCCGGGATATATCACCTGGCAGGAAATCCGGCGTGTCATTGGGTAAGCGGCCCGCACTTGCTTTCCCACGCGGCGGGATATGGCGATTAATTGCCGGGTGCCGGAAAATACCACGCGTTCCAGCGAAACAATAGTGCGGTGTGCCGGACTGAGCCCTTTCCGCAATTGATTTTCCATGCCCGGATGGAGCCTAAGTGATGCCCGCATACCGGCCAAATGGCAGGAATGGGCTGTCACCACGTCTCCCCAGGTTCCATCCGAACCTTGCGTATGCACAATATCATATCGGCCTTGCCGCGCGGCCCATCCGGCAGCCTGGCTGAAACTATAAACGGAAAACCACCTGGGACGGGAAGGTACCTTGATCGGCACTATCTTGGCATTACAGTCCGCGGCCTCTTGGGGATTGGTCAGGACATGAACATCATGACGTTCTGCCAGCCGCCGGGCTAATTCATAAGTATAAAGCTCAATCCCGGCTCCAGGCCGGCATCCGCGCGCGATTAAAGCGATCCGCATTATTTCCCTCTTTCCAGGATTTTCCGGTATACTTCCAGGGTTTGCCGCGCTATGCAGTCAGTCGTGAACTTATCTATAACGCGTTGCCGGCCGCAACGCGCCAGTTTTCGGGCCCGGGCCGGAGCCGCGTGTAATTTGGTTATGCACTCTGCCAGTTGCCGCACATTTCCTTCAGGAAAAATCATTCCCGCCTCACCAATAACATGCGGGATCTCCCCGGAATCAGAACCGATTACCGGAATTTCACAGGCCATGGCTTCTATTAATATCCGTCCGAATTGCTCTTTCCATTGCGCCCGGGTTTCCGAGGGCAGCACCAATACTTCCAGTTGGTTCAAGGCCCAAGGCATCTGATCATTATCCCTTACCCCCAAAAACTCCACCTGTATCCGCGGATTAAGGGATTTAATTTGTTGTTTAAGCCGCTTTTCATACTCACCACAGCCCGCGATAATCAATCGACTGGGAAAATCCAATCGCGCGACCGCGTGTACCAGCGTATAGAGACCTTTCTCCTCCCGCAGGCGCCCGAAATAGCCTATGGTATATGCCGGTTTTTTAATCTTGCTTATCTCCGGCCGGGGCCGGAACTTCTCCGGATCCACTCCGTATTGGGGAATAACTGCACAAGGCCCTTTATAACCCCGGCCCCGGAGAACATTTTCAGCCTCGCAATTACCGGCCAAAACCCAATTGGCCTGGGACAGGCTATGCTTATAAATCCAATCTAAAGGTATTTTGTATTTGCGTAAAATATTCTCCCAGGTGAAAAAAAGTATCGGTACATTCCGGCACCGGGCGTGATAAAACGCCTGCCAACAGACCAGGGAATAGGGCTCTTCCTCAACATGAATAATCTCCGGTTTTATCTCCTTGATTAACCGGCCGAGCCCTGGTAAATGGAAACCCCCGACCCTTCCCAGAAAACGTCCGGCAAGAACATGGAGCCTTGCCCCCTTCTCCCTTCCGGGCCGCGGCGCCTGGACCCAGCGCCCTCCCTCGGGCCAGGAAGCCGGAAGCGCCAGGTGCAGATCGCACCCTGAACCCGCCAGAACATGAAACTTTTCCCTATAAAGTCCCACTACCGCGCTATGGGAAATAACCAGTATTTTCATTTATATTTTCTCATCCTGCGCCTCTGCTCAGCCTTATTCTTTATTCAAACCGGTAAACTTTACGAATGGTTTCTTTAATATCCCAATGGCATTTTAATCCTTTGGGAAATAACACGATATCTCCCTCCCGGACCTCCACATCCCCCTCATCAGTATGCACAATGACATGCCCGGCTTTGACATAAGCGCGTTCATCCTGCGAATACTCCCAATCGAATTCCGAAGGCTCGCATTCCCAGGCCGCCCAGGATGATATACCCAGGATGTCAAGTTTTTCCGGAGTGGCTTTTTCAATCTCAATTTTGCTCATTATTCCCTCCTGTTATTTATAAAGGCATTATCAAGTAGTGTGATTTATTGTATGATACGGATTTCCGGACCAAATTTCCAGTATTTCTTCCACCGTTCAAAGCTGATTTCCAGAAAATCCCCCTAGGAGCCTGAGCATTTAGTCCGGAATTCAAGTATTTCCCTCCCTTATTGAGGGAACTGTTTCACAATACTGTTTTTAAGCAATTTCACAAAGTTTGTCATTTCGAGGCGCAGCCCTGGACAAAATCATCCAGGACGGGCAGGACGGGCAGGGCAGGCCGAGAAATCTCCAAAAGCCCCTTTAAATTCAACGTTTGCGTGGAGATTCCTCGTTAACGCTCGGAATGACATTCACACATTTACAACATTACGACATAACTTCTCAAAGGAGAGGAATTATTTATATTAAATCGACTAAATGCTCAAACTCCTGGTTTAAAACCGGACATTTCTACATTTGGGTTGACAAGGATTTTTTTGTCGTTGACGTACTATTTCCACTTTTGTTACACTATTCTTTGAACGCATTTTTTCAGCAGCACGCTTTTGATTGTCACCCCAGTGAAAACCCTGGGGTCAGGGTCCAGAAAACCTTTAAACTTTACATTTATTATCTCCATAACTGAAACTGGTTAATATAGAATTTTAGTATTCTCGTCGGTAAATCCCGATCATACCGGCGTCTCCCAAGAAAGGAAATAGTATATGCCCTCGCTTAAAATAGTTTCGATTTTTTCGCCCGCTATGCGTTTACGTGTTTTCGCTATTGCTGTTGGCATTACATGGGCATCGTCTATCCTGCTGGGTTTGATTCTCAACACTCTCTCCTACGCCTTTCTCAGCCTGGGACTGGTAGTGGCTTTATTGGCCGGTGCCGGCCTGGTTGCAATCTACAGCCAACTGCCAAAAGATTTGCAAACAGGTGACGCGGATATACTTGCGGAAAGACTCGAAACGCTCGCCCAAGCAGGAGACCCCGGCCCTCTGCCGGGGGAGACCTCCAGCCAACTTTTGCGGTATACAGAGGATATCCGGCTGAAAATGCTGGCCCAGCAGAAAGAGCAAACCAAGCTCTCTTCCCTTTTAGAGAAGATAGAAAAGTATCGTCTTTCTATATCCGAAGCCGGGGAATTAATTTCTCAACTCAATATTTCCATCGCTCAGATCAGCAGCAACGCCGCCCGCCAAAATGAACAGATTACCGGAATTTCCATGCTGGCAGACAAACTTAGCAGCTCTTTTATCCAGGTGGCACAATTCATTAAAAGTGTGGCCGAAAAAAATACGCAAGCTGCGAAAACCACTTCTCAGAATCACGCAGACGCGGTCCAGGCAGTCGAGCTTATGCTAAAAATCAAGCAGGTTTTGAATTCCTACATGCAATTGATCGAAGCCATGGGGGACTCAGGACATGAGATAGAAAGATTTGTGGAAATTATTAAGGGCATCGCCGCTCAAACCAACTTGCTGGCCTTAAATGCAGCCATCGAAGCGGCCCGGGCCGGCGAACATGGCCGGGGTTTTGCCGTGGTCGCGGATGAAGTCCGTAAATTGGCCGAACAAAGTTCCAGTTCAGCCAAAGACGTTGCGGTTATTATCAATATTATCATGCACCAAACCCAGAAAGCTCTCGATATTTCAACTGGAAGTGAAGCAACCATATCCCAGGTGCAGACTGTATCCGATTCCTCTCAAAAAGCCTTATCTTCCATCGAGGAAATCATGCAGGTATTTTCCAAGCAATTTCAGCAGATTAACGAGCAAACCGAGCGCCAGCTGGAAGGTATCAACTCCATTAAAATGAGCCTGCAGGATATGAGCTCTACCTCCCAGGATTTTTCCGCCACCACCCAGGAGTTAAATGCGGCCAGCGATGAGTTAATCGACCAATTTCATCATATTGCCAAGCTAGCCGAAAATTTCTAACCCGGTATCATGCTTTTCCCGCATTATAACACAACCTCTGATAAAAGAGGGTTAGGGCAAGGGAAAATGAATTACGGACGCGGAACATGCCGGAATGTTGTCTTGCGGCTACATGTTCATAATGAGTGCCTCGGAAGCCAGGCAACCGGCAATGATTTTTATTATCCCTTCCTTCTCCTTTAATATCTCGCAGAGCCGCAGGATCTCTTTTTGGTTAAAGTCTGTCTGAGAGCCAAAACCGGCCGTTTGCGCAGCTTCCTCAATAAGGCAGGATGCCTTTTCCATACCAACACTTTCCGAAAATTTTAAAATAATAATTTTTTTTTGTAAAATCATGGCCAAATTGATTTCCCACTCCCTTCTTCATCCTTGATAAGCAATTAGCTACTTTGCGCCAAAATGTGGCGATGGCAACCTATTACTCATACAAAAATTGTTCCTTGTCACGCCGGCAGCAACATTACCACCGTAGTAGTATTATGCAATCCGCTCATCTGGCCGGGGCGGCGGCAGATTTCACCATAGGTTTCAAACCCTATAAGCGAAACATCGCCGACTACTTTTTTAATTGCATCCACACCTCGGAAAAACTTATCGCCGAGGATAATTCCTCGGCAAACGCAGTCAAATACAAAGACTCCGGCAGTCTTGTTGTCTCCCATCTGCTCTTGGGCATACTTTGCCGCTTGTTCGGCCGAGGCTATCTGAGCCTCCTCAGGACTCTTCATAATACAAAACCCGGCCCCCTCGGGAATGGTGCAGGCAAAGTTCAACGAGCCATCTTCATTCTTTGACAAAGGGACGCGAACCTTGTACTCGCTCCCTGTGGTTAAGCCCAATTCATATCGAATAAGGAACTGGCCGACTTCAGAATCATCGCTTAGTTTCTCAACATCGATTCCGATAGTTTTAGCCTCTTGCGCCATCTCTCGTTTCCATACCTCCCACGCCGGCTGCCCATTGACTTCGTAAAGAACATTATCTACCGCTTTAGTCACGGTGAGTTGCCCGGTAACCGGCAAATGGCCGTGTTTCACACCTATGGCCACCGGTTTTTTGGAGTCAATGACACACAGAGCTACGGAATCGGTGGTAATCTCATCATTGCAAAACACATACGTCTGCTTGAACGCCAGGTCATCCGCAGCCGAACCGCCGGCAAAGTTTACCTTTGGTCCTAAGATGCTGACGGCGGAAAGAACCGCCTCTTCACCCTTGCCGGCAAGTCCGTCATGCAATAAAAGCGCAGAACGGTGAGCATAGTCTTCCGGCGGTGAAGGAATCGCATTCACGACTTTTTGAACACAGGCCTCCGGATTTTCTTTCAGGCCGGTAGCTACGGCAACATGGAACTGATAATCATCAGATGCTGAAACAATAGAAAGCGCCACGGATTCCTTCAGAACATCGGTCTCCGTAAACTCTCCCGCTGTAGTACACCCGATCAAAGGCGTGCCTCCCAATTCTTTTCTTACGGCCTTGAGCAGTTTCTCCAGGTCGAGCCGGCTGGAGGCGTAAAGCATGGCAAATCCCGGATCCACTCCTCCCAGCTTTTCCTTGACCTCGCAAACCAAACTCTTCCCAAGCTCACCCGCATCTTCACCTTTGCCAATTGATGTGACCATTTTAGTTGCCATTCCTAGCCCCCCTTTTTTCCGCTGTTGTATTGTTCCCTGCATGCAACCTGTGATTATTACATTATATCTTTTTAGACTTTTTTCTTCCTGGTGTCAATAGTTTTTTCGTGATCAGACATATTGCTACGGCAATCAACAGGAAGTATAAAGCTGAGCGCTTCTCATGGAAAAGCATTGTCCAGCAGACACAGAAGGTTCCAACAGGTCATCTCTTTACAGTCAGGTAAGTATGGTACTTATTTTTTAATTGAGATTGGAATATCTGTTCCTGATTGCCTTTGGCGCTCTGATCCAGAGGCTCCATCTATTGGCTCATGTATTCTTCGAGAGAGGCTTAACAATATCATGGAGCTTGATCATGTTGAGCTTGGTGATGACTCTCGTCGTGAATGGTATAACTTTGATGATGAACCAGTCGATGACCTTATGGCTTTGGCAAAAAAAGATTTAGAGCGTTATATCATTCCAAGAATTACCGAAGTTGCAACATGGGAAAAACTTGTCTCAAGGTGTATTGACTCAGGTAATGAGTTTGAAAAAATTTCTGCCGCTTTACTTTTAGCAAAACACGGCGACTTAAGAGGAGAAGCTATTTTTGCAGAAGTTATGAAACGCAAGATGCCAGAAAATTGGCAAAACACCTATAAAAATGCCGCGAAAAGATGCGGGTTAATAAAAGGGTGAATCACAAGAGTTGCTAGCTTTTTTGGGGAAGGTAGGACTACTGATAGTAATTTGCTTTGCAGCAGTTAAGGGGACGGTGTTAGATAATGATTCTGCTGCAAAACCCCCTATTTAGAGCATTAGCCCATCAGTGATTTTCGACGCTGAAACCTGTGAAAAGTAGTTACACTGTCTACAAGATATTTTTTTCTGCTAAACACCTAACCTAACGATATATCAATGAAT
>DAOVYW010000267.1 GCA_030635415.1 Candidatus Firestoneibacteriota bacterium | reverse complement strand
TTTGAAATACAAAGCGGACTTCCGGCGCAAGTACGGCCCGGTCTTTAAAACATAATTTTTTGACCGGTTCCAGCTGGGGAGTTTCCCGGGTAAATATCTTTTTACCGGCAGCGGTAAAAATAAAGAGGTACTTACCTTCCCGCGGCAGGGGGTTCCCGTTTTGATCAAGTCCATTGTAGAGCAATTCCTTTGGTGGGGTGTGTAAACCCTGCATTTTTTTCACCAAACGGCCGTCACAATCCCTGACTTCGAAATTCCAGCCGCGGATATCGGGATTTATGTGAGGAAGCTTGAATTTGATGGTATTTTCAATATTCCGCGACGCAACCCGCAGTTCTTTCAGGTCCTTCTCGGAGGGCTCTAGCTTTGCGCTTTTTAACCTGGGCTTTTGTATTTTCCGGGCATAATCTGAAGCCGGCACTGCGGGGCGCAGATAAAAAGAAAGCGTAAAGCGATGATTATTCCCCAAAATCCCGAAAGGTTGAAAAGCGTAATCCAGGCCAAAGTTGGCGTAGCTCACACCCGCTCCCAATGAGAGAGTACCCAGTTCATTTTCCAGGCGGTAACCACTTCGCAGACATAATATGTTTTTAAGGTTATATTCCAGGCCGAGGGAGACCAGAGGGGGGTTCGCGCCGGCTAAAAGCTGATTAATATCCAGGAGTAGTTTCACCTGGTGATCAGAGAGAAGGGGCCGGGTAAAGGCCGCGCCAATAACCGCCAGCATGGGCAGAGCCTCGGCTTCCCTATCCCAAGCATTCATTAAACCGATATTTTGAAGCGCCAAACCTAAAACCAGTGAAGGAAATTGGGGTATTTTATACTGGGCGCCGAGATCGATTCCGAAGCCCTGGCTATCATACCCCGCCAATACGCCTTCAAAAAGTTTTAAAGCCGCTCCGACATTCCAGGCCGGGTCCCAGGCCCGGGCATATGCCAGGTGCAGCAGTAAATCATGATTATTTACTGTGCCCCGATCATTGCCCTGCAGGTCTCTTTCCACAAAATTATAAGTACTGGCATAAAATATCCGGAAGGCGCAACTTCCGTTCAGCCATTGAGGATAGAGGCCTTCTAATTGTTCATAGGCAGTATCAGCCAGGGAGAAAAAATGGGTAAAAGAGCAGGAGGGTATAGTTTGGCCTAAAATACCGGCCGGATTCCAGGCCAACATTTCACTGCCCCCGCGATTGGCCGCGCCGGCCGCTAAAGCAGCGGGATTAGCCGGAACTTCCATGCGCAGCATGTCAGCTCCAATACTGCCAAAAGCGACAGCGTTTCCGGAAACCATTAAAATTATTACGGCGATAAGCCGCATCCGGTATTTGAAACTCACGTCAGACTCCATTTCCGGTGAGCCGGGAAAGAAGGGTTCCCCGCAGCGCCCAGGATGTTTTATTCTCAGTGAATTACGGCTATTTTATGCTTTTCATTAAAATCCCCGGCCTTTATCACTATAATATAAATACCGGAGCCGACAATATTTCCATACTGATCAACTCCATTCCAGGCCAGGGGGTAAGTGCCTGAATTCATCCTGCGGTCCAGCAGGGTATTAACCAGTTTACCACGACGGCTGTAAATCCTAATAACCACTCGTTGAGTACGATTCAAAGTCATGTCAATGTATACTGATTGACCCAGACCGGGTTTAAAGATGTTTTGACGAAGGATGGACAAGTTATTCATGATAGGGGTGGAGGTCATAGTCGGGGTGCGGGGAGTGGTTAGCGAAGAAAAGGAGGGTGTGCTTGTAGGCGTAACGGGCGGGGTTACAGAAACGGGAGTAATGGAGGTGGGTGTGTGAGAAGGC
>DAOVYW010000203.1 GCA_030635415.1 Candidatus Firestoneibacteriota bacterium | reverse complement strand
CTGGACATCAAAATGCCGCAGACCCAGGGTTCTTACCGATACCTCGCGCACTACGGCAAAGGCTTCAACTAGAATATCATCCAGTTTTTCATCAGCTTCCAGGCGGTTGCGAAATTCCTCCGTCTTAGCCTTCAGCTGCTCGTCCGATAAAGTCCGCATTTCCGGTTCCAGCGCATTAATCTGCTCAACTTTCGGCCTCATCCGCTTAATGTCCCGACCGGATTTGGTTCCGAAAATCCTGGTTAGAAATTTATTTATCACTATAACTCCTTCGGCGGCTCCACGCCTTCGGCCAGCGCCGCAGCTATCCGTTCCAATCCCTGCTGCAGATTATCCATGGAGGTAGCGTAGGAAATCCGGATAAAATCATCCGCTCCAAAAGCAGAACCCGGTACCACGGCTACCCGGGCGGCTTCCAGTAAATACTCGGCCAGTTGATTGCTGGTCGAGATCATATTCCCGCGGTAGATCTTTCCCATCAGTCCATATATATTGGGAAAAACATAAAATGCTCCCTGGGGAGCAAGACAGGATATCCCGGGAATATCCTTCAGTCGGCGAATTATGAAATTCCGCCTCTCGAGAAAAGCCCGGCGCATTTCCGGCAATTTTCGCGCCGGCTGGGTCAGGGCGGCGCAGGCGGCTTTCATGGAGATACTGGCCGGGTTGGAAGTGGAATGACTCTGTAATCTGGTGATGGCGGTAATCATATCCCGTGGGCCGGCCGTATAGCCGATCCTCCAGCCGGTCATGGAAAAAGCTTTGGATACTCCGTTTACGATAATCGTCCATTCCTTGGCTTCGGGCAGGACGGCGGCCGGCGAGACATGCCGAACCTCATCGTATACCAGGTGCTCGTAAATCTCGTCTGAAAGCACGATTAATTTCTTGGAAATCGCGACTTTCATTAAGTCGCGCAGTTCGTCTTCACTGTAAACCACACCCGTAGGATTAGAGGGAGTGTTAAGCACTAAAATCCTGGTTTTAGGTCTAATGCGACGGCGCAAAGCGGAAGCCGTTAATTTAAATCCCCCCCGTTCATTGGTTTTTATAATCACCGGTTTGGCTCCGGCCAATTTAACCGCTTCCGGATAGGTTACCCAATAAGGCGCAGGAATTAATACCTCATCTCCGGGATTAAGGAGGACTTGAAAGATATTGTAGATAGAGTGCTTGGCGCCGCAATTAATTATTACTTCCTGGGGGCAAAAATCCAGCCCGTTTTCGCGGCGTAATTTTTCACAGACCGCCTCTTTGAGTTCAGCCGACCCCGAAGCCGGCGTATATTTCGTATAACCGGCCTTAATGGCCTCCACGGCGGATTTTTTGATGTAATCCGGGGTATCGAAATCCGGCTCCCCGGCACCAAAATTAATAACGTCTATTCCTTCGGCCCGCATCTGCTTGGCCTTGGCGTCCATGGCCAGCGTAGGCGAAGCCATAATAAACCGCATTCTTCTTGCTAATTGCATAAAATCTGTCTCCCTTCCAAAACGTTTTCCGGTTATTTCACCGTTGACGGATATGGATATTAGCATAATTGTTCCGGCAAGTAAAGTTTACAATTCCCATTTTACCGCTCTTGGAATCTTCTTCCCGGAGCCGGTCGGATTTTATTGTTGACTTATGATATAATGACAACAGACTGGCAAAAAGGGGGAAGAATGCTTAAAACCCAATTTTGTGCCTAAATCCGACAAACTCCCAGGCCATCGCTGAACCGGTTGATCAAGTTAGGGGAGAAGGTTGCCAATGACTGAAGGCTTAAATTGTTATGAAACTAAGCTAACTTCGTGTCATGCCACGGAGTGTATGGCAAAGTCTAAAAACGGTTGTCATTCCGGCATGATGTTAGCCCTGGACTAAACCATCCAGGACAGGCCGGAATCCAGGAATAAAATAACCTGAATTTTAGTTTTAAAACGAAGTCTCATAAAAGCTTCAGCCAGATTTATTACTTTGTTCTAACTAAATTCCGGATTTCTAAAATCTTAATTTGGACAAGAATGATGACATCTGTACAAAATATTATTATTTTGCATATAATCCTGTATTATGTAGGGGCACGGTGCGCCGTGCCCCTATTTGAACGCCGAAAAAATGTCTAAGTTAGTGGCATGCTATGGTGTCCCCGGAATTAGGACAGCCAAAAATATCGTCATTGACGATCTGCTCCAGTTTTTGCTATATTAACATTATCATCGAAAAGCAATTACCTATCCGCAATACCACAGGCTCACGCCTGTGGTATTTTTGTTCTGACCGGATTTTGATAATGCTTTGAGGGCAGTATGCGTATGAGAAAAATTGTACAGACGATTGTATTATTGTGCCTGGTGCTCTACCCGGTGTTTCTGCATGCTAGCAGCCACCTGCCGCCCGGGGATGAGAAACGGGGACGTACTAGTTTTTATCGCGGGGCGTATGAGACAGCTATTGAAGAATACCACCATCTTTGGATTCAAGATCGAAAAAACAAGGCACGAGCCAAGGATCTGGCTGCGGTCTTGCAAGCCGATCAACAGTTTGAGAGGGCACAGAAGGTATTGGCGCAGGCGGGCATTCGCGGACAACTTTTAGGTGAAGCTTTGTTGGCAGCCGGTAATTTTAATGATGCCCGATATGAGTTTAAATATGTTTTGGAACAGCCCGTCAAACATAGCCAGGCTCGTTTCTTTTTAGGATTGCTTGAGTATCTGCAAGGCAATTATGCCAAAGCGGCTGAATATTTTTGGAAAGCGCAGAAGCAGAGCCCTTCCCAAGCAAGTATCCATCTCTACTTAGCTCGTACTTTTCACCGTTTGGCAGAATCCGCGACCACAGAGCGCGACTATTTTGTGTCCCGGGCTAATGAAGAGTTTGGGCGGACCGTTAAAATTGATCCGGGTTTTTGGCAAGTTCATCGTGATTTGGCACTCTTTGCTGAGCAGAATAAAGAATGGGCTAAGGCGCTCAAGCAATGGAGAAAAGTACGCTCGGTAATCGGCAATGCTCAGGAAGTGAAGCACGCCTTGGCTGCTTTAAAACCGCATATTCCTACACCCACAATTACAGCCACCCCGGAAGTGGTGATTACCACGGCAGCGCTGGTTCCCCTGGAATTTGAAGCACTTGAGATACAATCCTTTCCCCTACACAAAAAGGCTCCTCGCATTCGAGTTGGTTTGGGACAAAAACTGCCCAGCCTGGTCTTTGCTTGTTTGGGTGAGTGGCGTGCAGTGAATATTCATGGCAAACAGTTTTGGCAGGGATTGGCCAAGACCGGGTACCGGATTGAGCGATATCCGCAAGGCGGTTGGGTTTTAAAAAGCTGGGAAGGAAAACGTCTCAAACGATTTCGCAAAAGAATGATTCTTGAGCCTTTGGACCCAAAACAAGTTATGATGGTTAGCAATTTATATCAAAACGCCGGTTATTTGTGGAGCGTAGGCAAGAGAAAAAACCGGTATTACCGCGGGAAACTGGAAGTGCAACCACGCTGCCAACGTCTGCGTTTGGTCAATGAGCTTTCCCTGGATGAATATCTGTTGAGTGTTATCCCGGGAGAGATGCCTGCGTTGTGGCCTTTGGAAGCTTTAAAAGCACAAACCGTGGTGGCGCGGACCGATACCTTGTTGCGCCGGAAAAGGCATAAGCAAGAGGGCTTTGATGTATGCAGCAATGTACACTGTGCGATGTATCGTGGTGTGAGCGCCGAACATCCGCGCACGCTTCAAGTAGTAGTCGAGACTCAGGATGAGGTACTGAAAAAGGGGAAAAAATATTTGCCTACTTTTTATTCTCATTCCTGTGGAGGAATGACCCAAGGATATCAGGAAGCCTGGGGTAATAAATTTCCAGATCCCTATCACCCACAAGGGATCTATGATTTTATCGGGAATACGTCGCAAATTCAAAGTTTGCCATTGGCACCGGGCGCGATCAATCCATGGTTGGCAGAAAATCCGGAAGTTTTTTGCAAAACACCTAAATATTCGGCAGCCAGAAATTTTCGGTGGATAAAAATATTAACGCACGGAGAGTTG